>CALAEC010000171.1 GCA_937890785.1 uncultured Actinomycetes bacterium | reverse complement strand
ATGCGAGCGCTGACCGTGACCCCCCTGACGGCGGCTTCGGCCCGCCTCGAGGAGATCCCGGAGCCGGACCCGGAGGAGGGCGACGCGCTGGTCGAGGCGGTGGCCGTCGGCGTCGACGGGACCGACCTTGAGATCGTCGAGGGCGCATACGGGTGGGCTCCGCCAGGCCAGGACCGCCTGGTGCTGGGCCACGAGTCGCTGGGGCGAGTGCTGGAGGCGCCCGCCGGAAGTCGGATCGACGCGGGCGACCTCGTGGTTGCCTTCGTCCGCCACCCCGATCCGGTCCCATGTGAGAGCTGTGCGGCGGGCGAGTGGGACATGTGTCGGAACGGCCGCTACACCGAGCACGGCATCAAGGAGCGCCATGGGTTCATCCGCGACCGCTACCGAGTGCCCTCCGAGCGGCTGGTGCGGGCCGATCCGTCGTTGGGGGACCTGGCGGTGCTGATCGAGCCGACCAGCGTGGTGGCCAAGGCCTGGGACCAGGTCGAGCGCATCGCCGCACGGGGGCCGTTCCGGTTCAGGCGGGCCCTGGTCACCGGGGCGGGGCCGATCGGGCTGTTCGCGGCCATGCTCGGCCTCCAGCGGGGCCTGGAGGTCCATGTCCTGGACCGGGTGACGGAGGGGCCGAAACCGGCGCTTGCCGGGGAGCTCGGCGCCGTGTACCACGCTGACATCGAGGAAGCAGACATGGCGTTTGACGTGGTGATCGAGTGCACGGGCGTCGGCGAACTCGTGTTCCACGCGATCGAGCACACGGCGCCCGGAGGGGTGATGTGCCTCACCGGGATCGCCTCGAGCCGGCGCGAGATCCCTCTCGACGCCTCGGCAGTGAACAAGGAACTCGTTCTCAACAACACCGTCGTGTTCGGATCAGTGAACGCGGGCGCGCGGCACTACGAGCAAGCCGAGCGAGCCCTGGCGAAGGCCGACCGGACCTGGCTGGAGCGGGTGATCACCCGACGGGTTTCGCTGGACCGATGGCCAGAGGCGTTGGAGCGCCGGCCCGGCGACGTGAAGACCATCATCTCGTTCGACGCCGCCTCATGAGCGACTCCGACGAGACCGTGGAGCGTCAGGGTGCGCAGGTTGACCTGCCGCCGGGGGCCATCCAGGTCCTGGAGGGCTCCACGTTCATGCTGTCCGATCCGCTCGGCGACGTGCACCCCGGCTCGGTGGCGGGCCTGTACCACGAGGACACCCGCCACCTGAACCGGTTCGTGCTCACGGTCAACGGCGCCCCGCCCGTCGTGCTCACCTCCAGCGAGGTCGACTACTACTCGGCCAGCTTCTTCACCACGAACCCGGCGCTCGACGGCATCGCCCCAAAGAGCATGACCATCCGACGGCATCGCTTCGTCGGTGACGGCCTGCGGGAGACGATCCGGGTCCGCAACCACCTCCGCGAGCCGGTCGACCTCGAGATCCGCCTCTCGTGCGGGGCCGACTTCGCCGATCTGTTCGAGGTGAAGGGGAAGGAGTTCCGCAAGGGCGGCCGCATGACGACCGCCCATGACCCCGGGCGCTCGCTCCTCGTCTTCGAGTACGAGCACGAGGCCTTTCGCGTGGCCACCAGGGTCCACCCCTCGGTGGACGCCCGCGTGGAAGGCGACGACCTCCTGTGGCGCGTCCGGGTCGATCCCCTCTCCGAGTGGCACGCCGGGGTGGAGGTCCTCGTGCATCTCGAGGACGAGGTGAAGGAGCCGACCCACGACACGTTCGGTGAACCCGAGCGCCAGGCCACCCGGGTCCTCCAGAAGTGGCAGGCCGAGGTCCCCGAGGTGACCAGCGGATTCGACGTTGTGTGGCACACGATGGAACGCTCGGTGATCGACCTGGCCTCGCTCCGGCTCCAGGCCTGCGTCGAGGGGAACGAGTACTCGCTGCCGGCCGCCGGGCTCCCCTGGTTCATGGCGATCTTCGGGCGGGACACGCTGATCACCTCGTACCAATCGATGTGGGTCGGCCCCGAGCTGGCGAAGGGAGCGCTGGCCGCGCTGGCCGGGTTCCAGGGGACCGAGGTGAATGACTTCAAGGACGAGGAGCCCGGCAAGATCCTCCACGAGATCCGGTACGGCGAGCTCACGGCGCTCGGGGGGAAGCCGTACCGACCCTACTACGGCTCGCTTGACGCGACTCCGCTGTGGCTGATCCTGCTCCACGAGTACTGGTGGTGGACCGGGGACGAGGGGCCGGTCCGCTCGCTCGAGTCGAACGCCAGGCGTGCGCTGGAGTGGATCGAGCGGTACGGCGATCTCGACGGCGACGGGTACCTCGAGTTCCGAACCCGTTCGCCACAGGGGCTCCGAACGCAGTCGTGGAAGGACTCGTGGAACGGCCTCCTGTTCGCGGACGGCTCGCTTCCGGAGGTGCCGATCGCGCCGGCCGAGGTCCAGGGCTACGCGTACGACGCCCGGCTGCGCACCGCCGAGCTGGCCGAGCGGGTGTGGCGTGACGCCGACCTGGCCACCCGGCTCCGGTCGGACGCCGAGGCGCTGGCGGCGCGGTTCAACGAGGACTTCTGGATCGACCGGCGGGGCGGCTACTACGCCGTGGGCCTCGACCGGGACAACCGGCCCATCGACTCGATGACCTCGAACATGGGCCACCTGCTGTGGTCTGGCATCGTGCCCAGGGACCGGGCGAGCGTCGTGGCCCGCCAGCTGTTCACCGAGGCGATGTGGTCCGGATGGGGCGTGCGCACGTTGTCGTGGGACGACCTCGGCTACAACCCGATCGGCTATCACATCGGCACGGTCTGGCCCCATGACAACTCGCTGATCGCTGCGGGCCTGGCCCGCTACGGGCTGCGCGAGGAAGCGAACCGCATCGCCAGCGCCATGCTGGCCGCCTCCGGTTACACCGAGTTTCGCCTTCCGGAGGTCTTCGCCGGCTACTCGAAGGACGAGGCACCGTTCCCGGTCCGGTACCCGACCGCCTCGAGCCCGCAGGCCTGGGCCACCGGCGCGCCGTTCCTGTGGTTCCGGCTCGCGCTCGGGCTCGAGCCCCGCGATGGAGAGATGGTGATCGACCCGCTTGTTCCCCAGGACCTGGGCCGCGTGGGGCTCACCGGCGTCCACGGGGCCGGCTCGCGCTGGGAGCTCTGGGCCGAGGAGGACGAGGGCCAGATCAGCCGGATCTCCTGACGGCCGGGCTCACGACAGGACGGCCGCAGCGAAGCCGACCTCGAACCGCCGGCACCACACCACCGCGGTCGAGTAGCGATCCAGATCGACGCCGTCCGGGATCCGGTAGTTCTGGCTCCCCACGTTCCCCTTCAGGACGCCGAGGTCGACGAAGTCCTGATCGTAGCCGTGCCAGTCATCGGTCCCGGACGGCTCCTTCGACGACAGGTACACGAGCAGGTCCGGCCCGTTCGAGGTCTCGAACCCCTCGAACCGAAGGAACCGCCGCCCGTCGGCGGTCTCCAGGACGAGGGCGCGGCCGGTGGTCTCGTGCTCGAGCGAGATGAACCGGCCCGCCGCGAGCATCACCGGCCCGGCGTCCGGCGCGGGTTCCTCCCCGGGGGCCGCCGCGACGCCCTCGGCCTGAGCGGGTACGGCGGCCTGTCCGGGGAGGGCCTCGTTCACCGCGTCGTCGGTGAACAGCCGGTCGGGTCGGAACCAGAGGAA
>CALAEC010000170.1 GCA_937890785.1 uncultured Actinomycetes bacterium | reverse complement strand
GAAGAGCTGCGGGCGGCGCTGACCGACAACGGCTTCGACATTCAGGACGTGCTGACCAAGGGCTCCGGCGCGGCCACGATGACCTCGATCGAGGCGGCCCCCGTCAGCAGGTCAGATGCAGCGCTGCGGCGGTCGAGGCCGGATCGGCGTCGGCGAACAGCCGGACGGCCTCGTCGGTCGGCGCCATGGTGACCTCGATCCCGCGGCTCCGGAGGGCCTCCAGCGTGGCGGGATCGGGCTGTAGTTGCCCCGAGGCGCCCGTCCCCACGAACAGGCGCTCGGGCAGCTCGTCGAGGACATCCTCGAGATCGTCGAGGACCAGGGAGTGGCCCTGGGCGCGCCACCAGTTCGGAACCACCCGCTCCGGGAGGATGATCAGGTCGCGACTGTGCTCCTGGCCGTCGACGACGATTCGACCGAAGCGGTATTCCTCAATCCTCGCCATCTATGACACCCTCTCCATGATGCCCCAACGGGACGAGCCGGGCAGGCCGAGGTTCACGCCGCGGGAGAAGGTGATCCTGCGCCTGCTCGCAACCGGCTCCACCTCTCGAGATGTCGCTGATCGGCTCGGCGTGTCCTCGAGAACGACCAAGCGGTACATCACACGCATCCACTCCAAGCTGGAGGCTGGGGCGCCGTCACGCTTCGCTCGTTCGATCCGTCATGCGGCTAGGAAGCCACGACGAGGAAAGGAGACCAGCGTGACCCTGCAGGTGACCGCGATCATGCTCGGCGTCGAGGACGTGGCCCGTTCCAAGGCGTTCTATGAGGCGCTCGGCTGTGCCATCGACCAGGACCATCCGACCTTCGTGTCCTTCAACCTCGGCGAGGGCTCCTCGTCGCTGGCGCTCTACCCGCGCGATGCGGCAGCCCAGGACGCCGGCGTCTCCCCCGAGGGATCCGGGTTTCAGGGGGTCTCTTTCCACTACATCGTGGGGTCGAACGACGAGGTCGACGAGGTCATCGGCAAGGCATCGAACGCCGGCGGCAAGGTCGTGAAGGAAGCAGCGGCATCCCAATGGGGCGGCTACTTCGGCTATTTCAGCGACCCGGACGACTACCTCTGGAAGGTCGCGACCAGCTCGTAGTTCAGGACTCGAGGAGTCCCTTCAGTCGGCGGAGGTCCGCGGCCACGGAGCGGCGGACCATCCGGGGGAGGAACGGGCCGGCCAATCGGTAGATGCCGCCCGGCTTGTCGCCCTCCACCCGGATCGACATGCGGGTGCCACCGCCGGCCGGCTCGAACGAGTAGGTCACGGCCATCGGGAACGGGCTCTGGACCGAGCGCATGGCCAGGCGCTCACCGGGCTCCAGCTCCGCGACCTCGAGCACGTACTCGATGCGCCGGCCCATGAACGAGGCCACCCGGCGGACCGAGGAGCCCTTCTCCAGCGGCGGCTGGCCGAGCAGCCGGGCCTCGCGGATCCCACCGATCCACACGGGGTCGTTCCGGGGATCGGTGGCGTAGTCGAACACCCGGTCCGGGTCCGCCGAGATCGTCTCGGTCGCGGTCACGTCGAGCGTCACGTCAGCACCTCCTCGGCCAGCCGGTCGAGCATCCGGCCCCACCCGCCGGTGTGCGGCTTGACCTGATCCTCGGGCAGGCGTTCGTGCCTCAACAGGAGCTCGGTCCCGTTCTCGGCCGGGCTGAGCTCGACGGTCACCACGGTGGGCTCGGGGCCGGTGAAGGGCGAGGTCCAGGTGAACGAGAGGCGCCGGGGCGGGGCCACCTCGAGGTACTCGCCGGTGTGCTCGATCCGCTGGCCCTGGCCGACCATGGTGACGCGGAACCGGCCGCCGACCCGCAGGTCGACCTCTGCCTCGGCGTGGCCGCCCGCGGACATCCAGCGAGCCATCAGCTCGGGATCTGTCCAGGCGGCGAAGACCTCCTCGGCGGTCGCCGGAAGGAGCCGGTGGAGCTCGACGGCGCTCCCCCCGGGTTCAGCGGCGCCGGCGCCCACGGCTCCCTCGAAGCAGGCCCTCCAGGTCGTCCAGCCGCCCTTCCCAGAACTCGCGATAGGTCTGGAGCCACGCCGAGGCCTCTCCCAGCGGGGCAGGCTCGAGAGACAGGTGGTGCTCCCGCCCCTCGATCCGCCTTCGTAGGAGCGAGGCATCTTCCAGCACCGAGATGTGCTTCGACACCGCCCACAAAGACAGGTCGAACGGCTCGGCCAGTCCGGTGACGGTGCCGGACCCCTCGCGAAGCCGCGTCAGGAGCTCTCGCCGCACCGGATGAGCGAGGGCGGCGTAGGTATCGTCCAGCCGGACACCTTTGGAACGTTCAACCATCTGGTTGAGAATTCTGACCTCCCGACCACTCGGATGTCAAGCCGCGATATCCGCACGAACATGCGAGGCTGGGGCGGACCTGACATGGGCCTCTCGACCACGCGCAACGATCCAACGCAGTACGACCGCCTGGCCGGTGAGTGGTGGAAGCCGCGCGGGGCGTTCGCCGCGCTCCACTGGCTGGCTCGCGCTCGCGCAGACCTCGTCCCCGCACCGAGCGGGCCACGATCGACGCTCGTCGACCTCGGCTGTGGTGGCGGCCTCCTGACCGGGCACGTCGAAGGCTATCGGCACGTCGGGGTCGACCTGTCCGCGCCGTCGCTCCGCCAGGCTGCCCGACGCGGCGTCCTGGCGGTGCGTGCGGACGCTGCGGCACTCCCGCTCCGGGACGGCGTTGCCGACGTCGTGGTGGCCGGCGAGATCCTCGAGCACGTGGCCGACCTTCCAGCGGTGGTCGACGAGATCGCCCGAGTGCTCCGCCCCGCTGGCGTCCTCGTGTTCGACACGATCAACGACACCCTGTGGTCCCGCGTCTCGCTGGTGGTCGTCGGCGAGCGGATGCCGGGCGGCCCGCCTCCTCTGATCCACGATCCGGCGCTGTTCGTTCGACCGGAGCGCCTGGCCGAGCTGCTCGCCCGCCACGGCTTCCGGATCCGGGTCCGTGGCCTGCGACCGTCGCTCCGCGACTACGTCGGATTCCTTCTCGGTCGCCGTGATTCGGTCCGGATGCTGCCCACGCGTTCGCTGACGTCCGTGTACCAGGGAGTGGGGAGGAAGGCGTCATGACCGACGCCGTGGCCAGAGCCGAACGGCTGGCCCCGCGCATGGCCGAGCGGGCCGCGGACTATGACCGGGACGCCGCGTTCCCGCGGCGCGACATCGAGGAGCTCCGCGAGGAAGGCCTCCTCGGGCTGATGGTCCCGTCGCGATTGGGAGGGCTGGGCGCGGGCTTCGAAGAGTACACCCGGGTGGCCGTGGCGCTGGCCGGCGGCAACGCATCGACGGCGTTGCTCTTCAACATGCACGCCTCGGTAACCGGCGGGCTGGCGTCGATCTCGGACGAGCTCGCCCTGGGGATGGGAGCGGCCGAGTCCTTCTTCGACGCGCGCGACCGCATCCTGCGCGCGGCCGTGGATGGGGCGATGTACGGGGTGGCCATCACGGAGCCCGGGGTGGGCTCGCGGCTGTCGGAGCTTCGGTCCACGTACGAGGCCGAGGAGGGCCGCTACCGGATCCGGGGAACGAAGGCGTTCTGCTCCGGCGCCGGGCACCTCGACGGCTACCTCGTGGCGGCGCGCCGGGCCGGTTCCGCAGAGGATCAGCCCACGATCTCCTACTTCCTCGTGCCGAAGGGAGACGGGCTCCGCGTGGACGACACCTGGGATCCGCTGGGGATGCGAGCCACGGCCAGCAACGGCATGGAGATCGACGCGTGGGTGGGCGAGGACGGGCTGCTCGGCGGGGTCGAGGGGCTGGTCCTCCCGCTGGCGAACGCCATGCCCCAGTGGCTGGTGGCGTCGTACGCCGCGGTCTACGTCGGGCTGGCGGAAGCCGCCATCCGGGAGGCGGTGTCGTACCTGCGCACCCGGCCGGTGGCCGGCGAGCGCGGCGCCCTGGCGAACCTTGCGCCCGTCCGGCAGCGGGTGGGCCGGGCGGAGGCGGAGGTCCATGCCTCACGGCTGGCCCTCGAGCGGGCCGCCCGGCTGGTGGACCTCCGGCCCGGCGATCCCGAGACGAACCGGTGGACGTACCGGGCCAAGCTGCTGGCCGGTGACGCGGCCATGCGCGTTGCGGCGAGCATGGCCGAGGCCTGCGGGCTGGGAGCACTCCGCCGCGGTGCCCCGTTGGAGCGGATCCTCCGGGACGCCCGAAGCGGAGCCATCATGCCGCCGTCCAGCGACGTGACCGGGAACCACCTCGGGGCCATCGCCCTCGGTGCCGAGGACGGGCTCGCGCCGTGGTAGCCGTCGTCACCGGACTCGGGTCGGCGGTCCCGACCGCGGTCTCCCAGGAGGAGCTGTGGAACGGGTTCTTCGCCGAGCACTACCGGGGCAACCGACTCGCGGAACGACTGTGGCACCGGTCCGGCGTGG
>CALAEC010000169.1 GCA_937890785.1 uncultured Actinomycetes bacterium | reverse complement strand
GCGGTGTGGCCGCGGGTGCGGGCCAGGCGGCGGTCGGTGGTGACCAGCGGGGCGTCCAGTGCCTCGGCCAGCGCGACATACGCGGCGTCGAACCCGGAGACGTTCTCGCGCATCTCCCACATCCTCTCGACCAAGGGAGACATTGGGTAGCGTGTCAGCCGGAGCTCGCTGAGATCCAGGAGCGCCAGGCGGCCCCGTTCCTCCTCCAAGGCCCGACGACGGACGTGAAGGCGGATCGCGGCGAAAATCTCCGCGTCCATGAGGTGGGGAGCGTGGAGCGTCTCTCCCTCCCGCCCGATTCGAGCCGCGATGATCGCTGCATGTGGCTGGATGTTGAGAAGGAGGTCGAGGGCCGCTGAAGCGTCAAGAACGATCACGGAGGCGACGGATCACCTCGGCCGAGGGCTCCAGGCCTCGGACGGCTTCTCGGGAGTCCAGCCGTTCCAGCATCTCCTGGAGGGTCGGTCGCTCGGCGATCTCGCTGACCTCGGCCAGGAGGTAATCGGACAGGGTCATCCCGAGACGGGCCGCTCGGGCTTTCAAGGCCCGGTGCACGTCTTCCGGCACGTTGCGGATCTGGATCATCCTGGTCATGCGCAACACATTATCACATGCGTTCAGCATGATTTCTCCCGAGTGCGTACAATCGATGGAGCAACGCCCCGGTCCGAGTGGACCCGGGGCTCTTCGTGCTGTGCGGAGGACGGCGTGACGCTGGAGAAGCTACTCGAGCCGCTCGTCGAGAGCGACGGGTTCCAGGCGCTCCTGGCCCGGCCGGGGGATCGGCTGGGGAGGGCCGAGGCGCCCGGTCACCCCTACGCGGCCGCGGCCCTGGCCGTGGCGGTCGACGCCCCCGTCCTGGCCGTCCTCCCGGGCCCGCGCGAGGCCAAGTCTTGCGCCGATGGCGCCGAGGCGTTCCTGGGGCCCGAGCGCGTGGCCCTGTTCCCCGCCTGGGAGGCCCTCCCGGTCGAAGGGATCAGCCCCTCCCCCGAGACCGTGGCCCGGCGGGCCCGGGCGGCCCGTCTCCTGCGCTCGGCGGAGGGCCCGACCGTGGTCACCGCGCCGGTGGCCGCCGTCGTCCAGCGGCTGGTCCCCTCGATCGGGGGACGTGGTCCACTCCGGCTCGCCGCGGGCGACGAGATCGCCCCGGACCGACTGGCAGAGCGGTTGGTTGGCCTCGGGTACGTCCGGAGCGACCTGGCGGTCCACCGCGGCGAGCTCGCGGTGCGAGGCGGCATCGTGGACGTGTTCCCCGGCGCCGCGGCCCGGCCGGCCCGGATCGAGTTCGTCGGCGACGAGGTCGAGCGGATCCGGACGTTCTCGCCGGCCACGCAGCTCACGGAGCGGCCCGTTGATGCCCTCGAGATCGACCCGGTCCGGGAGCTCCTGACCGACGAGGAGGTTCGGGAGCGCGCCAGGATGGTCGGCCCCGGCCGCAAGGGACGGCTCCGGGACGTGCTGTCCCGGATCGAGGAGGGCCTGTTCTTCGAGGGGATGGAGCAGGCGGCTCCGCTCCTGTTCGACCATCTCCCGGTCATCGCCGACCTCGTCCCGGACGGCGGGTGGGTCCTGGTGTCCCAGCCCCGCCGGACCCTCGACCGGGCCGAGGAGCTGGTGCGCGAGGCCGAGGGACTGGCCGAGGCCACGGGTTGGGTGGGCCCCGACGCCGTCGCCGGCCCCACCACGGCGCTGGGCGGCCGGCCCCGCCTGGACCTGACCGAGTTCGCCGAGGGCCAGGACCTCGGCCTGACGGGCTGGGGCGGGCTCCGGGGAGAGCGGCTGGCCGACCGGGTGGCCGCGCTGACCCGGGACGGCTACAGCCTGGCCGTCACCGCGGCCGGCCACGGCTCGCTGGAGCGGGCCCTCGAGGTCCTCGAGCGCGCCGGGGCAGGGCGCCCCGAGCACACCGTGGAATCCGGCCTGCTCGAAGGGTTCGTGTTCGCCGAAGGCCGCGTGGCCGTCATCGGCGAGGACGACCTGTTCGGCCGTCGTCGCCTCGCCCACGAGGCCCCACGGGTCACGGGGCGCCCCGCGGCGGCGTTCGCCGCCGAGCTCTCGCCCGGCGACTTCGCCGTGCACCGGGTCCACGGCGTCGGCCGGTATCTCGGCATGGTCCGGCGGGGGATCGGCGACGCCGAGCGCGACTACCTCCTCCTCGAGTACGCGGCCGGCGACAAGCTGTACGTGCCGGCCGACCAGCTCGACGTGGTCAGCCGGTACGTCGGTGGGGAGCAGCCTCGTCTCCACCGGCTGGGGACCAACGACTGGCCCAGGGCCAAGGCCCGGGTCCGCCGGGCCGTGCGGGACATGGCCGGCGAGCTGGTCCGGCTGTACTCGGCCCGGATGGCGGCGGAGGGGTACGCCTTCGGTCCCGACACGACGTGGCAGCGCGAGCTCGAGGACGTCTTCCCCCACGAGGAGACCCGGGACCAGCTCGCGGCGATCGTGGACGTGAAGCGGTCGATGGAGACGCCGAAGCCGATGGACCGACTGATCTGCGGCGACGTGGGGTACGGGAAGACGGAGATCGCCGTCCGAGCGGCGTTCAAGGCGGTCATGGATGGGAAGCAGGTCGCGGTCCTCGTGCCGACGACCCTCCTCGCGGAGCAGCACTTCGTCACGTTCGGCGAGCGGTTCGCGCCGTTCCCGGTTCGGCTGGAGATGCTTTCGCGGTTCCTGTCGAAGGCCGAACAGCAGCGGGTGATCGAGGACCTGGCCGAGGGGAAGGTGGACGTGGTCATCGGCACGCACCGACTGCTGTCGCCGGACGTCCGGTTCAAGGACCTTGGCCTCCTGGTCGTCGACGAGGAGCAACGGTTCGGGGTGGCGCACAAGGAGCGGCTGAAACGGCTCCGCGTGAACGTCGACGTGCTGACGATGACCGCGACGCCGATCCCTCGGACGCTCGAGATGGCGCTGTCCGGCGTTCGGGAGCTGAGCGTGGTCGATACTCCCCCCGAGGACCGGCAGCCGGTCCTCACCTACGTCGGGCCGTACGACGAGGACGTGGCGCTCGGCGCGGTGCGCCGGGAGCTCCGCCGGGGCGGCCAGGTGTTCTGGGTCCGGGCCGACGTCCGCTCGATCGACCGGTTCGCGGCGGGCCTGCAGGAGAAGATCCCCGAGGCCCGGATGGGGATCGCTCACGGGCAGATGGACGAGGCCCTGCTCGAGAAGACCATGCTGGCGTTCTGGAACGGCGAGACCGACGTCCTGGTCTGCACCACGATCATCGAGTCCGGCCTCGACGTCCCGTCGGCGAACACACTCGTCGTGGACCGTGCCGACCGGATGGGGCTGTCCCAGCTCTACCAGCTCCGGGGCCGGGTGGGCCGCTCGGCCGAGCGGGCGTTCGCGTACCTGTTCTTCCCCGGTCAGGCTCACCTCTCCGACGAGGCCCACGAGCGGCTGGCGTCCATCAGCCGACTCACCGCGCTCGGGTCGGGGTTCCAGGTGGCCATGCGGGACCTGGAGATCCGCGGCGCGGGGAACCTCCTCGGCGCCGAGCAGTCCGGGCACATCGCAGCGGTCGGGTTCGACACCTACGCCCGCCTGCTGGCCGAGTCGGTGGCCGAGCTGAAGGGCCAGCCGCTGCCCGAGGAGCGGGAGATCCGTATCGAGCTGCCGGTCCGGGCGTTCTTGCCGGTCGACTACCTCGGGCAGGAGTCGCTCCGGCTGGAGCTGTACCGGCGGATCGCCTCGGCCGAGACCGACGAGGAGCTCGAGGGGATCGTGGCCGAGGCCGAGGACCGCTTCGGGCCGATGCCGGCGGAGGCCCGCACGTTGGTCGAGGTGGCCCGGCTGCGGATCGGCTGCCGCCGGCTGGGGGTGGAAGAGGTCAGCACGTTCCGGGGGCAGGTGCGGGTCCGTCCGGTGGCCGTCCCCGAGGGAGCGGCCCTTCCCGAGGCCGCCTCGTACCACCGCTCCACCGGGACGCTCAACCTGTCACCGGAGCCGCGCGACCTGGGGCCGGGCCTGCCGGCGTGGGTCCGGTCGAAGCTCGAGGCCGTCGTCTAGAATCCCCGCGGTGCGACGCGCTCCCCTTCTCCTCATCCTGTTGCTGGCTTCGTGCGGCAACCTGTTCACCACGGCAGCTGCGGGGGTCAACGACCGGACCATCGAGGAGGACCGGTTCGTCCGCGAACTCGACTTCCTGCTCGCCGACCCACGGTTCGCTCAGCAGATCCCGCAGGGCGAGGAGGGGCGGGCGCAACGACAGGAGCTGGCGCGCCAGTACCTCACGTTCCTGATCCACCAGACGTTCGTCGACGCGTACGCCGAGGGGCACGACATCGAGATCGACGAGGGAGAGATCGACCGGCTGCTCCAACAGCAGGTTACCCAGCTCGGCGGGCAGGCGGAATTCGACCGGCTGCTTCGACGGTCGGACACCGACGAGGGCGACGTCCGGCGGCTGCTGGAGCGGCAGGTGATCCGCCAGCGCGTGGCCGAGGCCGTGGTCGAGGAGCGGCTCGGCGAGGACGAGCTCCGGGCGCGGTACGAGGAGCGCCTCCTGGAGTTCTCCGAGGTCACCGTGGCGCACATCCTGGTGTCGTCGGAGCGGGAGGCGAAGCGGATCGCCGAGCGGGCCACTCCGGGGAACTTCGCCTCGCTGGCCCGGCGGTTCTCCGAGGACGCCGCGTCCGCTCAGAGCGGGGGTGAGCTCGGCGTGCAGCGCGCCGCCGATCTCGTGGAGCCGTTCGCCCGGGCGGCGCTGCGGATCCCGGTAGGGGAGATCGGCGGGCCGGTGGAGACGCAGTTCGGCTTCCACGTCATCCGCGTGATCGACCGGGAGACCCAGTCCTTCGATGAGGTCCGGGAGTCCCTCCTCGAGGAGTCCCGCGGCCAGGTCTTCACCGAGTGGCTCCTGGGCCGGGTCGAGGCCGCCGACATCCGCGTGAACCCCCGGTACGGCGCGTTCGACGAACGAACGGGCACCGTGATCGCTCGCCGGCGGTCCTCGCCGGCCCCGGCGCCCTCGGTCCAGATCGAGCCGTAGCTCGTCCTTTCAAGTCGGGCTCAGCCTCACCCGATGCCTGTTCTGATGGGCGAGAACGCCGAGATCCACGAGCGCCTTGGTCAGGCTCTGGGGGAGGTCGAGCGGCAGGGCGAACGCCTGGCGGTGCTCTGCGTGCAGCTCGATCCCGAGCCGGGAGCGGATCCCGAGGTGGTGCGTGAGCAGGTCCTGCTCCGCCTGACGCCGCGCCTCCGGGCCACCGACGCCGCGTTCCTTAGCGGAGCCGATCGGCTCCTGGTGTTCCTCCCTGGGGTGGAGAGCGTTGGCGACGCAGCCACCGTGGCCAGGAAGGTCATGAGGCTGCTGGCGGAGCCGTTTGTGGTCGAGGGACGGGAGATGCGCGTGGAGGGGCGGGTCGGTCTGGCGCTGTACCCGGACCACGGCTTCGACCCGAGCGCCCTGCTCCGGAACGCCGAGGCGGCGATGCTCCGGGCGGAGAGCGACGTCCGGTGGCACGCCTCCCCGGCCGGCGCACCGGACGGCCTGGCCAGCTGAGCCCGCGCTAGCATCGTCCCGTGGAGGTCACCGGGACCCCCGACCCGCTCGACCACGTCCCCACGGGCCCTGTGCCCACCGGGCGAGGAGGGCAGCGCCTGCTCGACCTGGTGCGGGTGGTCGCCCGGCTCCGGGCGCCCGACGGCTGCCCGTGGGATCGGGCCCAGACGCACCGCAGCCTCCGCCGTCATCTCCTCGATGAGACCTACGAGCTGCTCGACGCGATCGAAGACGGCGATGCCTCGAGGCTGAAGGAGGAGCTCGGCGACCTGCTCCTCCAGGCGGTGTTCCACGCGCAGATGGCCGCCGATGACGGCTCGTTCGACGTCGACGACGTGGCCGAAGGGACCGTCGAGAAGCTGATCGCTCGCCATCCCCACGTGTTCGCCGACGTCGAGGCCGATACCCCGGAGCAGGTCTACGCCAACTGGGAGCGGATCAAGGCGGCCGAGGGGGAGCCGAAGCCGATCGACGCGGAGATGCCGGGGTCGCTGCCCTCGTTGCTGGCCGCTCAGAAGGTGCAGCGACGGGCGTCGGGACGGGGGTTCGACTGGGCGAACCTGGCCGGTGCCGTGGACAAGGTGCGGGAGGAGCTGGCCGAGCTCGAGGAGGCCGCGGCAGGCCACGAGGGCGCCGACCGCGAGGGCGCGGCCAAGGACGCGCTCGAGGAGGAGGTCGGCGACGTCCTGTTCGCCGTGACCGCGCTGGCCCGGAGGCTGGGGGTCGACGCTGAGACGGCGCTCCGCTCCACGACCCGAAAGTTCGTGGCCCGGTTCGACACGATGGACGAGGCCGCCCGGGCCGAGGGCGTCCGCCTCGAGGATCTCGGCGAGGACGAGCTCCTCCGCCGCTTCCGCGCTGCGCGATAGGGGCCTCGCAAAATCCACGGTCGACGGAGCACGCCGCCTACAATCGTCTGCGCATGCCTGTGATCGAGGCTGTTCTGGCCCGCGAGATCCTGGACTCCCGCGGGAATCCAACCGTCGAGGCGGAGGTGCTGCTCGACGACGGCGCCACGGGGCGGGCCGCCGTCCCGTCCGGCGCCTCGACCGGCGAGCACGAGGCCGTGGAGCTTCGGGACGACGACCCGAAGCGGTTCGGCGGCAAGGGGGTGCTCGGCGCGGTGCGCAACGTGCACGACGAGATCGCGCCGGCGCTGATCGGCTCGGTCGACGCGCTCGACCAGCGTGAGGTCGACCGGGTCCTCCTCGACCTCGACGGGAGCCTGGACCGGTCGCGGCTCGGGGCCAACGCGATCCTGTCGGTGTCTCTGGCGGTCGCTCACGCCGCGGCCGAATCGGTCGGCCTGCCGCTGTACCGCTACCTCGGCGGGCCGGCCGCGCACCTGCTCCCCGTCCCGCTGCTCAACGTGATCAACGGCGGCGCCCACGCCGACAACGCTCTGGAGATCCAGGAGTTCATGCTGGCCCCGGTGGGGGCGGCGTCCTATGCCGAAGCCCTCCGGTGGGGGGCGGAGTGCTTCCAGGCGCTGCGCTCGAACCTGAAGGGCGGCGGGCTCTCGACCACCGTCGGCGACGAGGGCGGCTTCGCCCCCGAGCTGGCCGGCGCGGCCGAGGCGTGCCAGGCGCTGGTCGAGGCGATCGAGTCCGCCGGCCTGGAGCCTGGCGGCGAGGTCGCCCTGGCCCTCGACGTCGCCGCCAGCGAGCTGTACGAAGAGGGCAGGTATCACCTGGAGCGCACGGACCGCGATGCCCGCGGCATGGTGGCCTTCTTCGACGACCTCCGCTCCACGTTCCCGATCGTCTCGATCGAAGATCCGCTGGCCGAGGACGACTGGGACGGCTGGACCATCGCCACCGAGGTCCTGGGCCGATCGTGCCAGATCGTCGGCGACGACCTGTTCGTGACGAACCCCGACCGGCTGGCCCGGGGGATCGCCGACCGGGCTGCCAACGCCATCCTGGTGAAGCCCAACCAGATCGGGACGCTCACCGAAACCCTGGAGGTGGTGACCCGGGCCGGCGAGGCCGGGTTCGGCCGGATCATCTCCCACCGGTCGGGCGAGACCGAGGACGACACGATCGCCGACCTGGCCGTGGCCACCGGGGCCGGCCAGCTCAAGTCCGGGGCGCCGTCGCGAGGGGAGCGGACCGCCAAGTACAACCGCCTCCTCCGGATCGAGGAGGAGCTCGGCGAGAGCGCCAGGTACGCCGGTCGGGATCCGTACCGGAGGTTCGGGTCCTGAGCAGCCGCGCCGTGCGGGCCTCGCGGCTCCGGTTGGGCGGGCGGGCCCTGGTCCTCGGCGTGATCGTGGTGCTGATCGGGGTGGCCTCGGCCGGGGTGGTCCGCCAGTACCTGGCCCAGCGGGCCGAGATCCACCGGCTGGAGCAGGAGATCCGGTCGATCGAGGCGGACCGGGCCCGGCTCGAGAACGACATCGACCGGCTCCACGACCCCGAGTACCTGGAGCGTCTGGCCCGGGAGTGCCTGGGGATGGTCAAGCCGGGGGAGATCGGGTTCGTGGTCCCCGACGAGTCGGGGACCCAGCCCGCGCGCTGCTGAGGTATTGACGCTCTTCGAGGCTGGTGGGATAGTTGCGTCCCCATTGGGTGGGTCCGAAGGCCCCTGACCGAAAGGAGCGATCGACATCGCGGACATCGAGATCGGGGCGGTCGTGGAAGGGACCGTCCAGCGCATCACCCCGTACGGGGCGTTCATCCAGATCGATGACGGCCCCGTCGGACTGATCCACGTCTCACAGATCGATCGGAACTATGTCCGCGAGGTTCGGGACCACCTTCGGGAGAACGACCGGGTCCAGGCCAAGGTCGTCTCGATCAAGGACGACGGCAAGATCGACCTCTCGATCAAGGCGCTCCAGGAGCCCGAGCGCCGGCCGCTCCGCCGCGGCAGCGACCCCGAGTTCGAGCAGAAGCTCCGCCGCTTCATGCGCCAGAGCGAGGAGCGCCAGGTCGACTACCGGCGCGCCATCGACCACAAGCGCCGCTAGCCCCGCGCGGTGGAGCTGCGAGGATCCGACCTCGCGCTGGTCACCGAGCAGCTCGGCCGTCCGCCTCTGACGGACTTCTCCGTGGTGGCCCGATGCGGGTCGGGGCACCCCCTGGTCATCCGGAACCACCCGGTCGATCGCGCCGGAAAGCCGTTCCCCACGCTGTACTGGCTGACCTGCCCCGATGCGGTGAAGGCCGTGTCCCGCCTCGAGGCCGAGGGGTGGATCAAGCGGCTCGGCGAACGGAGGCGGTCTGATCCGGCGTTCGGCTCGGCGCTCGAGGCGGCACACCGGGAGTACGCGGCCGAGCGCGGCAGGTGGCTGCCGGAGGCGGAGCGCTGGGGCGGCGTGGGCGGCGCCCGGACCGGGGTGAAGTGCCTCCACGCCCACTACGCCAACCACCTGGCTGGCGGGGCCGACCCGATCGGTGCGTGGGTGGCCGAGCGGGTGGAGCCGATCCATCCCGACGAGGACCGTTCCGGCCGGGTGGC
>CALAEC010000168.1 GCA_937890785.1 uncultured Actinomycetes bacterium | reverse complement strand
CCCTGATCGCCCCGCTCCAGGCCGCGCAGGACGCCGGGATCACCGTCGTCCTGGTCGACACGATCGTCGACGACGAGAACATCGGCATCTCCCGCATCGCCACGGATAACGTCGAGGGCGGCCGGGTCGCTGGGGAGGCCCTGGTGGAGCTGATCGGAGGCGAGGGCTCCGTGTTCGTCAACACCACCCAGCCTGGGGTTTCCACGGTCGAGGAGCGTCAGCAAGGGTTCGAGGAGGTCATCGAGGGGGAGTCCGGCATCGAGTACCTGGGCGCCGAGTTCAACAACGACGACCCGACACGGGCGGCCCAGATCACGTCGGCGGTGCTGGCCGCCAACCCCGAGCTGGCCGGCATCTTCGCCACGAACCTGTTCTCTGCCGAGGGAGCGGCCACCGCGCTCCGGGACGCCGGGGCGCAGGAGCAGGTGCAGATCGTCGGGTTCGATGCCAGCCCGGGACAGGTCGACCAGCTGGAGGAGGGGTTGGTGCAGGCGCTGGTGGCCCAGAACCCGCGGGAGATCGGGTTCCAGGGGGTGCAGACCGCGGTGGCCTCGCTCCGCGGGGAGGACTTCGAGGAGCAGATCACCACGCCGCTGACGGTGGTCACCCAGGACAACGTGGACGACCCCGAGGTGCAGGACACGCTGTACCTGGGCGAGTGCTGAGCAGGGTCTGAGGGGACGCGCGGCCGGCGCCGTCGGGCGCCGGCCGCTCGCCTTCACCCTCAGGGGACGGGCTCGGCCGCCTGGGACCGGGCCGACCGGAGGGCCGCGTCGAAGATCCGGTGTGCGGCTAGGGCCTCCTCCGGGGTCGCGCACGGGAAGGCTTCGTCGAGCGCGCCGGCCCGCTCCGCCAGGAACGCCGCCCACATCTGGAGGACGGCGTCGGAGAAGCCGAACTCGAAGATGGCCCCGGTCACCGTGGGGAAGGCGGACTGGCTCCCGGTCTCCACGTGCTCCCAAACCTGGTCGCCGTCCCGGACGGCGAAACGGCGCACGGTCTTTGGACGGGCGGTGGAGAACTCGACCCCGCCGGCCATGCCGACGGCCCGGATGCGCCACGTGTTCATATCCCCGGGAGCGATCCGCTTCACCTCGACGGTGAGCGGGAACGGCCCGTCGGCGGCGTCGACCGTGCCCACGAGCGTGGCGTTCTCGATCGTGTCGCAGGGCACGGATGAGCCGTCCGGCCCGGGACGCTCGGCCACCAGGTCCTGCAGCAGCGCGTACACTCGGGAGGGCCGCCATCCAAGCTTGAAGGGGAGATGGAGGGCGTGCATGCCCAGGTCCCCCATCACCCCGATCCGGCCGCACAGCGCCGCCTGACGCTTCCAGTTGATCGGCTTCGTCGGGTCGAGGTCGCTGGAGTGGAGGAACGCGGCGTTCGCCTCGATGACCCGCCCGATCGCGCCCGAGCCGATCAGGCGCGCCGCCGCCAGGGCCCCGGGGAAGTACGGCATCTCGCTGGAGCACCGGACGAACAGGTCCCCTCGCCCCCGGAGGGCCGCCAGTATCCGCTCCGCCGCGGGGAGGTCGATGCCGAAGGGCTTCTCGCCGAGGAAATCCTTCCCGGCCTCGATCGCCGCGAGATACAGCTCCTCATGTAGGTGGTGCGGGACGGCGATGTACAGCACCTCCAGCCGATCGTCGCCCAGCAGGTCCCGATAGTCGGTGCTGAGCAGGCGCACGGTCTCGATGCGTTCGAACCACGGAAGGACGTCCGGGTCGACGTCGCACACCGCCGCGAGCCGGGGGCGGACGGGATGGTCCTGGAGCGCCGCCCACCGGTTCAGAGCAGCGGCCGTCTCTCTCCCCATGAGGCCCCCGCCGATGATGCCGACCTGGACGTCGCGGACCACGCGTCAGGACGACCCTTCGAGGAGCGACCCGGCCTTCTCCGGTGTCCAGCCTTCGTGCACCACGGCCATCAGGGCTCGAGTGATGCCGGCGGGGGAGGGGTGCTGGATGATGTTGCGCCCGTACACGATCCCGGAGGCTCCCTGTTCGATCACCGCCTGGGTGCGGGCCAGGATCTCCTCGTCGCTCACGCGGCCGCCGCCCCGCACCAGCACCGGGACCCCGCAGGCCTCCACGACCCGGTGGTACTGGGACAGGTCGTCGGTGGGATCGGCCTTGATGATGTCGGCCCCCAGCTCCACCGCCTGCCTGGCCAGCGCGGTGATCCGTCCGAGGTCTCCGTCCACAGTGTATCCGCCTCCGGTGGCCGGCTTCATGACCAGCGGCTCGACCATCAGCGGCATGCCGGCGTGGTCGCAGGCCGCCTTCAGCCGGCTGACGTTCTCGATGCATGCCCCACGGAGGTCGTCACCGCCGGGGACGTCGAACATATTGACGACCACGCAGGCCGCATCGAGCCGAAGCGCTTGCCCGACCGGGTCCTCGATCAGGACCGCGAACGAACGGTCGGGCTCCCGCCGCCCGTAGACGTTGGCCGTGTCGGCCCGGAGCACCAGCGCGGGCTTGTCCCTCCCGGGGATCGTCTGCAGGTGGTGGGCCTGTCCGACCGTGAGCTGGATGGCGTCGGGCCGGGCCTCCGCCAGCCGGGCCACGGCCCCCGCCATGCCCTCGATCCCGACGAGGAACTCGGCCTCGCCGGCGAAGCCGTGGTCGACCGCCACGTCGAGGCATCGTCCCGAGGCCGCGTTGAACAGCCGGTTCAGGCGGTAGGTCTTCACGGTTCCCTTGACCAGCGGACCGGACTGAACCTAGGCTAGTCAGGACAACGTTGTCAAATACCCTCGGGTGGCGCGGAGGCGGCCGGTGGAGCCGATCGTCCTGGAGGCCAACCAGATCCCCCGCTTCTATCGCGGCGGCGAGGCCATCGCCCGGTTCCGAGGCACGCCGCACGGGGACGAGTTCGCCCCCGAGGACTGGGTGGGGTCGGGCACCACGGTCCTCGGCTCCGAGACCCTGGGGCTGACGACCCTGCCGAACGGTCGACGCCTCCGGGAGGCCGTGGCCGCCGACCCCGAGGGCTTCCTCGGACCCGACCACGTCGAGCGATTCGGGGACGAGCTCGGGTTCCTGGTGAAGCTGCTGGACGCCGGCCAGCGGCTTCCGGTCCACTGTCATCCGGACCGGGAGTTCGCCAGGCGGCACCTCGACTGTCCGTACGGGAAGACCGAGGCCTGGGTCGTGGTGGAGGTCCGATCACCCGATCCGTTCGTCCAGCTGGGGTTCCGTAGGAACGTGGATCTCCCGACGCTGACCGACTGGGTGACCGGGCAGCATGTTGAGGCGATCGCCGCAGCCATGCACAGGCTGCCGGCAGCGGTGGGAGACTCGATCCTCGTGCCGGCCGGCGTCCCCCACGCCGTCGGAGAAGGGGTCTTCATCGTGGAGCTCCAGGAGCCCACCGACCTCTCGGTGCTCATGGAGTGGAAGGGGTTCGACATCGACGGGGAACGGGATGGACACATGGGGTTGGGGTTCGCCGCCGCGCTCGAGTGCGTGGACCGGTCGGGATGGGGACCGAAGGGCTTGGCCCGCCTCCGCGCCGCGCGAGAGGCCGCAGGGAGGCCGGGGGTGGAGCTCCTGTTCCCCGAGGAGGCCGATCCGTTCTTCCGGGCCGAGCGGATCCGGACGGACGGTGGCGCGCCTCTCCCTGCCGGCCTGTCGATCCTGGTGGCGATCGAGGGGTCGGGACGGCTCGAATGGGGACGGCGCGGCATGGAGGTCCATCGAGGCCAGACCATCCTGATCCCGTTCGCCGCTGGGGACTGCGTCCTTCGTGGTTCGGTCGAGGCCGTGCGGTGCATGCCGCCGGATCCGGCCGCCGCGGACGCCTCCGCTCCCAGGTTCCGATGACCGAGGAGCTGCTCCTCGGTCTGGACCTGGGGACCACCTTCGCGAAGGCCGCGGTGGTCACGGCGGACGGTCGCGAGCGGTCGCACGGACGGGCGCCGACGCCATGGCGACGGGTCGCCACGGGGGCGGAAATGGATCCCGACAGCCTGGTCCGCGAGGCAGTGGCCGCGGCCCGTCAGGCCCTCGATGCCGCACCGGGGGGCCGGGTTGTGGGGGTCGGCGTCTGCAGCATGGCCGAGACCGGGGCCCTGCTGGACGCGGCCGGCGAGCCGGTGGTCCCCATGATCGGCTGGCACGACACACGGGGGGGCTCGGAGGCGGAGGAGGTCGGCGCCGCGATGGGCTCGGAGCGATTCAGCGAACGCACCGGGCTGCCGGTGAGCCGCCTGTGCACGCTGAGCAAGTACCGGTGGCTGCGGGCCAACGTCCCCGCTGCGGCGCGGGGGGTCCGGTGGCTGAACGTCGCCGAGTGGGTGGTGAAGGCGCTCGGCGGGGCGGAGGTGGCGGAGCTGTCCCTGTCGTCCCGGACCGGGTTCCTGGACCTCGATCGTCGGACCTGGTGGGAGGGGGCGCTAGAGATCGCCGGGGCGCCGTCGAACTTCTTTCCCGAACCCGTGAGCGCCGGGGAGCCGGCGGGGCGCATCGCGGAAGTCCTGCCCGAGGCGGCGGACGCCGTGCTCACGGTCGCGGGCCACGATCATCCGTGCGCGTCCGTCGGTGCCGCGGCCATCCGTCGGGGCGATCTGTTCGATTCGTGTGGGACCGCCGAGGCCTTCGTCCGGCCGGTGGACCGACGGCTGGGGGCTGGGGACGTCCGGCGGGCGGTGGCCGGGGGCGCCACGGTGGGCTGGAACGCCGTGCCCGACCAGCAGGCCCTGATGGCGGGCTTCGTGTCTGGCCTCGCGCTGCGGCGGTTCCTGTCCCTGTTGGGGGTCGACGAGCACGAGCGGGAGGCGCTCGAGGCGGCCGCCCTGGCCGTCCCGCCGGGGGCGGAGGGTGTGACCGTCACTGGCGTCACCGATGACCGGGCCACGCTCGAGGGCATCCCCGCGTCCGCGGGGCCGGGCCACGTGTGGCGGGCCGCCGTCGAGGCGGTGGCCCGCCACGGCGCGGACGTCTTGGCCACGATCCGATCGGTGGCCGGAGACCCGGCCCGGCTGGTGGTGACCGGCGGGTGGGCCCGCAGCCCCACGGTCCGGGCGGTGAAGCGGGCCGTTCTGGGGCCGTTCGAGGAGCCGGTGGTGCGCGAGGCGGGTGCCCGGGGGGCCGCGCTGATCGCCGGGATCGCCGCCGGTGTGTTCAAGGGGTTCGACGACCTTCCACCGGTGGAGTGGCGAGAACGGACAGGGGATGATTGAGCCGGCGGTTGAGTACGAGCTGTCCGGGAAGCTCGGGAACCTCGACCAGCTGGCCAGCGGCATCCGGTCGACGGTGGAGGACGGCCGGGCGCATGGGTGCCGGGCCGTGGACGTTCGCGTGGCCGGGGGTATCGACGTTCGCATCCTCCCCGACCGCGGTTTCGACGTTGGGCAGGCCTGGTACCGAGGCGTCCCCCTGGCCTGGGTCTCGGCCGTGGGCGAGTCACCCCCGGTCCAGGATCTCGCCGGCGAGGCGTGGCGCGACGCCTTCGGGGGAGGGCTGGTTACGACGTGTGGACTCCGCAACGTGGGGGCTCCGTCCGAGGGCCACGGTCTCCACGGCCGCTTCTCCCACCTCCGGGCGTCCGACGTGCGGGTTGATCGAATGATCGATGACCGAGCTCTCGTCGTGCGGGCTGGGGCCACCATCGACGAGGTCGACGATGCCGGAGGCCACCTCAGGGTGGAGCGAGAGATCCGAACCCGGACGGGTCGTGGTCTGCTCGAGTTGAGGGACGTCACCGTGAACCTCGGCGGGGCCGCCGAGCCGGCGCCCATCCTGTACCACGTGAACCTAGGCGCCCCAGTGTTCGACGATGGAGCGCGCCTCGAGATCGACAGCGCGGAGGCGATCCCACGGGACGGGGACGCCGAGCAAGGGCTCGCCTCGTGGCGCGAGCCGGGCCGCCCCCGGGGCGGCGAGCCCGAGATGGTGTTTGAGCACCGCGTTCGACCGGACCCGGAGGGCTGGGGCAGGGCCGCGCTCGTGAATCCTTCCGCGGGCCTCGCCGTGGCCCTGACCTGGCGGCAGGCCGAGCTCCCGCGCTTCCACCAGTGGCTCCACCGCGGGCGGGGGATGTACGTGGTGGGGTTGGAGCCGGCGAACTGTTCGGTGTTCGGCAGGGCCGCCGATCGAGCCGCGGGGACGCTGCTCGTCCTGGCGCCGGGGGAGCAACGCATCACGGAGCTCCGGATCGCCGCCGAGCCGCTCGAGGACTGATCGAGGTGTTGATCGCCGCCCCCAACCTCACCCTCGACCGCATCCTTCGCATCGACGAGCTCCGTCCGGGGGAGGTCCTGCGGTTCTCCGAGGCCACGGTCGCCCCCGGTGGGAAGGGGGTCAACGTGGCCCGGGTGTGCCGCGCGATGGGGTTTCCCGCCGTGCTGGTGGCCATGGCGCCGGGTCGGACCGGGCTGGCGGTCGTCGAGCTGCTCAAGGACGAGCGGCTGAACGTGGTCCCGGTGACCACCTCGAGCGAGGTCCGGGCCGCTTCCATCGTTCTGGAGCGGAGCGGGCGGGTGACCGTCCTGAACGAGCCCGGCCCGGTGGTCGACGACACAGAGTGGGGCGCCTTTGAGGATGCGGTCGACCGACACCTCTCCGATCACCGGTACCTGGTGTGCATCGGCAGCACTCCACCCGGCAGCCCGCCGGACGGGTACGCGAGGCTGGTGAGCCTGGCCAAGGAGCGGGGGGCGGGCTCGCTGGTCGACGCGGCCGGGGCCACGCTGGCGAGCGCCCTGCGAGTCGGTACGGACCTCGTTACCCCCAATCTCGCCGAGGCCGAAGGCCTCATCCTCGGAAGCACGCCGCAGCCCGCGGCCGAACGGTCGTCGGAGGTGGCCGAGCGAGCGATGCAGGCGGCCGTCGCCCTCGCGGCACGAGGGGCGGCCGCGGCCGTGGTCACGGCGGGCGCCGGTGTCGCCGCCGTACGCGGGACGGAGCGCTGGTGGACGGACGCTCCTGACGTCGAGGAGCGCAACCCGATCGGCGCGGGTGACTCCCTCGTGGGAGGCCTGGTGGGATCCCTGGAACGAGGCGACGATCTCAGGACCGCCCTCCAGGTCGGCATCGCCGCCGCCTCGGCCAGCGTGGAGACGGACCTTTCGGGGCTCGTCGACCCGAAGCGGGTGGTGCAGTTGACCCGGCTTGTCTCGGCTGGAAGCGACGTACGCGAGGAATTCCCCAGACGTTGCCCGCGTTGACCAGTGCTGATCAGGCGGAACGAGGAGGCGGAACGAGGAGAAGGATCGATCGTGGAAGTGGCGATCATCGGGGCCGGCAACGTGGGGGAGGCGCTGGCCAGGTCGCTGACCCGGGCGGGTCATACCGTGAGCCTCACCGCTCCACCGAGGAGCGGGCCGCCGCGGCGGCGGAGCGGACCAGCGCCACCGCGGTGCCGTCCACCTCGGAAGCGCCTCGCCGCCGCCGACGCGGTCATCCTGACGGTCTCGAACGGCGTGATCAACGGGCTCCGGGAGGGGATCGCTCCGCTCCTGGCCGGGAAGATCCTGATCGACGCCACGAACCGGATCAGCCCGCGACGACCCGGCCGCGGTCCTCGACGGGACTCACGCAGCCTAGGACATGGCGCGGCTCTTCCGCTTTCAAAGGATGAGCGTCGAGTTTCCCCCGGGGACATCTGCCAGAGCTTTCTGAATGCCTACGCTTACGGAATGACGGAGGTGCGTTCAGGTTAGCGTACGTGTTGGGGTAGGGGAGCTTGAGACGGGGCTAGCGCCATGTCGCAGAAATGCCGCAATCCGCTGGGAAGCTGGCCCGCGTTCGTGGGCCTGCGGACTGAAGATCCGTCGGTCGGTGGTTCGAGTCCACCCCCGACCCACCACCGAAATAGCAGGTCAGGCCTGTTTGAGCTTCCTGCGTGGCGACCAACATGAGATGTGCCCCGCGATGGCTCCGCATTGGAACACGATGGTCGCGTCAACTGACTCCGATCTGTACATGAAAGCTAGGGGCTCTCCCGCCCCGGGGTGGGGACCGGATTCGGCGCGGCGCACCCCCGGCGGTTGGATCAGGGCCAGAGCAGCGCCTTGATGGCGCGGCGCTCATCCATGGCGCGGTAG
>CALAEC010000167.1 GCA_937890785.1 uncultured Actinomycetes bacterium | reverse complement strand
CTTTTCCGGCCCGGAGCGCCGTCTACCGAGTTCCGCGGTCTCTCGTGAAAGCCTTCCCGTGACCCCCTCGTTCGCCAGTGGTTTTCGGAGGCCCTGCGAGCCTTGACGCGGAAGAGGTCGGAGGTTCAAAATCCTCCAGCGCCCACAGCAAAGGCCCTGGTCAGAGTGCCTTTTCCATCCGCTTAGAATGGGTACTTGCTCTGCGGAAGAGTTGACAAAGAGTTGACATTCCATCCGACCGATAAGTAGGAACAAGTCAGCTCGACTTCCTGGCATGGCCGGAGGTCGCCACCGAGGGCCAAGGGTTAACCCTTGGCCGGATGCTCAGAATCCAGGGTCAGCCCTCTGGAAGCTTCCACTGGACAAGCGGCAAGATGTCGCCATGGCCATGACGGTGCTGATCGTGGACGATCACTCGACATTCCGCTCCTTCGCCAGAGATCTGCTTGAGAGCGAGGGCTTCGACGTGATCGGAGAGGCGGAAAATGGCACATCGGCGATCGAGGCGGCCACCTCCATTCGGCCAGATCTCGTGCTGCTGGACGTCCAGCTGCCCGACATCAGCGGCTTCGCGGTGGTGGAGCGGCTTCAGGCGGCCGGTCTTCCCTCTGCCGTGGTCCTGACATCCAGCCGCGACGCCTCGAGCTACGGCGACCAGGTCGACTCCTGTGGCGCCGTCGGGTTCATCCCCAAGGCGGAGTTGTCGGGGCAGGCCGTCATGGCCCTCCTGAAGGAGGCGTCCTGATGGAAGCAGGTGCCCGTCCGAGCGGCCGGTGGGCGCAGCGGCTCGCCTGGGCCCTGGTGATCACTTGCCTCGGGTTGGTGGGCGCAACGATCGCCCTCGCCTGGCTAAACGCGACGCCGTTCTCCGAGTTCGTCGAGAAGCGCTTCTTCGTAGTGACCTACGCCGCGGTCTTTCCGCTGACCGGCGCCATCATCGCGTCACGCCGTCCCGGCAACGCGGTGGGGTGGGTGATGATCGGCGGACCGCTGTTCGGAATCCTGGGCGCGGCGGCCGAAACCTACGCGAACCGCGCCTTGCTCGTGGCCCCGGGATCCTTGCCCGGGGGCGCCACAGCGAGTTGGGTCGCGGCATGGGCCTGGATGCCCATGCTGACAACCGTGCCGTTGCTCCTTCTGCTCGTCCCGCACGGCCGGCCGCTCTCGAGGCGATGGCGCTGGGTCCTCTACGTGGCCATCGGGCAGGCCGCGTTCCACATGGCCGGCTTCATGGCCCTGTGGTCTTTCCGGGGGGTCGAGCTCATCAGACAGCTCAACGCGGAAAGTCTCC
Source organism: uncultured Actinomycetes bacterium (assembly GCA_937890785.1). Lineage (GTDB taxonomy): Bacteria > Actinomycetota > UBA4738 > UBA4738 > CALAEC01 > CALAEC01. The sequence goes on along the minus strand of CALAEC010000167.1, from coordinate 450 downwards.
CGGCCCCGCTCCCCGCCATCACGCAGGCGGCGGCGGCCTCCTTCGCGTTGTTCGGGGCGGTCGTGGTGGCCGGGATGGTGTCACTGGTGCTTCGCTTCGTCCGGTCGCGAGGGGAGGAGCGCCAGCAGCTCAAGTGGATCGCCTTCGGGGTCGCCATCATGGGCCTGGAGCTCCTGGCCTGGTTCGCGGCCGACGCTGTCGGGATCGAGTTGAGCTGGATCTGGATCTGGGACACCCTCACGATCATCCCGGTCCCCGCGGCCATCGGCTTCGCCATCCTCAAGTACCGCCTGTACGACATCGACGTGGTCATCAACAAGACGGTGGTGTACGGGGCCATGGCGGCGTTCATCACCGCGGTGTACGTGGCTATCGTCGTGGGGCTCGGCCGCACGATCGGAAGCGAACGCAACATCGCCCTGTCCATCCTGGCCACCGCGCTGGTGGCGG
>CALAEC010000166.1 GCA_937890785.1 uncultured Actinomycetes bacterium | reverse complement strand
GGCCCACCAGCGGGATGGTCCGCCGCGAGGACCGGGGCGTCAGCGAGAGGACCGGGATGGCCGCGGGCTCGTCGGCGAAGCCCTTGGCCGCCACCCGCCGGGACTCTCCGAACGAGGCCGCGTGCCGCGTGAGGAGCCACGTGGTCTCCCCCACCAGCACCTCCCCGGGGTCCGCGGCCTGCTGGAGCCGGGCGGCCAGGTTCACGGCGGCCCCAGAGACCAGGAAGTCGTCGGCCGGCGCCATGCTGGCCACCACGGCCCCGGTGTTGATGCCCACCCGCACCTGCAGCGGTGAGCCCAGGCCGAGCCGCTCGCCGAGCTTCACCACCCGATCGCGGATCGACAGGCCCGCCCGGACCGCCCGGATGGCGTCGTCGTCGTGGGCGTGGGGCAGGCCGAACACGGCCATCACCGCGTCGCCCACGAACTTCTCGGCCCGGCCTCGAAGCGAGGACAGCTCGTCCGAGGCCAGCTGGTAGAAGGCCCCCATGACCTCACGGAACCGCTCGGGGTCCAGCCGGGCGGCCAGCTGGGTCGATCCGGCGATGTCGGCGAACAGGACCGTGACGACCTTCCGCTCCTCCCCGGCCTCGTCCTCCTCCTGGGCAACCCAGGCCCCGCAGCGAGGGCAGAACCGGGCGTCGGGGGGGAGCGGCGTGCCACACCGCTCGCATGTGCGCGCGCTCACCTCTCGAAGGATACGGGACCGCTACGACGCCGGCCGGAACCCGCGGATATCCAGGATCGACCCGGTGCGCTGGCCCTCCGGCCGGAGGACCGCCTCGACCCGCATGCCGACCTCGAGCTCGTCGGCGACGACGAAGTGCATCAAGACGGTGTCGGCCCCGTCGGGGCGGATCAGGCCCACGGTGACCGGCTCCTCGAGCGGCTCGCCCTCCACGCCCACCGTCCCCACCGAGAAGGAGACCAGCGTGCCCTGCGGCCCCACGGTGACGTTCGCCTCGAGCGGCCCGGCGAAGCACCGCTCGCAGAACAGCCGGGCCGGGCAGTACGTGATCTGGCACGACTCGCACCGCGAGGCCAGGAGCTCACCGCGGTCCCGCAGCGCGGTGAAGAAGGCCTCGCCGGCCACGCCGGGCGTGTACCGGTGGCGGATCGGGATACGGTCCTGCCACAGGATCACGTCCTTCGGATCGGCGATCTTCTCGAACACCGTCACGTCCTCCTGAGGCTCGGCTCGCGCGGCCGGAAATACCGGATGTCGAGGATCGAGCCGCGTCGCTCCTCGTCGGGCGCCCACACGGCCTCGACCGCCAGACCGATCGACACGTCCTCCGGCGCCACCTCACCGAGCTTGTGCATGAAGCCGATCCCCCGCGAGGCGCCGTCGATCTCGATCACCGCGGGGAGCTCCGGCTCCTCCAGGGGCTCCATGTCCCACCGGATGTGGCAGATCGAGAACGTGTTCACGATGCCGGTGTCCTCGACCTGCACCCACCGGTCGGTGGGACGGAAGCACTGCTCGCAGAACATCCTCGGGGGGACCAGGACGCGCCGGCACCGCCGGCACTCCCGGGCCAGGATGACGCCGCGCCGCAGGCCCCGGAGGTACTCGCCGACGGCCACGCCCGTGTCCCAGGCGTACCGGGCGTCGACCTCCCAGTCGACCGCACCCACGGCCTCGCGGAAGGCCGCGTCCTTCAGCGGGGTGGGCCCCAGGGTGTTCCTAGGCGGCGCGCCGTCGTTGCGATCGGTCATCGACCCATCACCACCACCGTCCCGACCTGCATGAGGTCGCCCCAGGCCTGGGCCACGCCCCTACGCGGGTCGCCGGGCACCTGCCGATTCCCGGCTTGGCCCGACAGCTGCCAGTACAGCTCGGCGATCTTCATCAGCCCGGCCGCAGCGATCGGGTTGCCCACGCCGAGGAGCCCTCCGCTCGGCGTCGACGGCAGGTCGCCGTCCCGGTTGAGGACGCCGTCCTTCATGGCCTCAGGGGCCTTGCCCTTGTCGAACAGGAGGAGCCCCTCGAGGTGGTGGAGCTCCTTGTAGTCGAAGGGGTCGTACGCCTCGGCGATGTTGATCTCCTTCCGAGGCTCGCGGATGCCGGCCATGTCGTAGGCCATCCTCGCCGCGTACTCGACGTAGCGCGGGTAGTACAGGTCGCGGTTCGTCCAGTACGCGGTGTCGAGGTGCCAGCCGACGCCGTCGATCCAGACCGGTCTGTCGGTGACCCGCTTGGCCACGTGCTCGGCGGCGAGCACCACCGCGACCGCGCCATCGGACACCGGCGACACGTCGAGGCGCTGCACCGGCCAGGCCA
>CALAEC010000165.1 GCA_937890785.1 uncultured Actinomycetes bacterium | reverse complement strand
GAGATAGTGCGTCACGGTCGAACCTCAGGAACGCGAGCGACGCCGGGAGTCGACCTGGGGCCGACTCCCGTACGCCGCGCACGCCTACCTGTCAGAAATCACAGTAGGGGCCAGGAGCGGTGAGCTCGCCGCGGAAGGCGCCTCCCACCGGTGCCGTGATCACGCTCACGTCCTGTGCGGGCTGGTCGGTCTCGTTCCGGACGATATGTCCGCGCCCGTCGTCGACGAAGCCCTCACCGACCGAGACAACATGTGGCGTGCAGGTCGGATCGTCGTACTCGTAGTACGTGAGCGTTCCTTGCGTGACCGTGATGAACACGGGACCAGGGTGGCTGTGCCACCCGGTGTAGGCTCCCGGAAGGTAGTCGTGCCTTCGCACGACGATGTCGATCGCCGGCTTGGCCTCAGCCTCGAATTCGATCGGGCTCTTCGGATCGGACTTCACCTTGAAGGCGTCGTAGGTTCCACGAGCGAGCAGGGTCGGCGTCACGTCCTTGGCCGGCGAGGCCAGGGCCACAGCACCAAGTGCAGCAACCACGAGCAGTACCAGCGCAACAGCTGCGGCCCGGAAATACACTCGTCGCTTCATAGCCCCTCCTCTCGATGATGAGATCATCCCTGCTCCTTTCCGTTCTCCATGGTCACGAGCCGATGCAGGTGAGCTCGAACGTGTCGATCCTGACCTCATCCCTCGAGAGGTCGTCCAGGAACACGACTCGCGCCCTGATGCGGTTGCCTTCATCGTCCGCGAGGATGTCCGTGAGCTGGAACATCTCGACGCGCCCGTTGTCGACGAACGACGAGGTGCCTCGGCCGGAGTATCCGCTGCTCGTGGAGAGGGTCCGCTCACCCGAAGCCACGAACCGGCCGTTGTGATCGTGCACGAAGAACGTTCCGGCGATCGTCACGGTGTGGACGGCTCCGGTGCACGGATCCACGTCTTGAAAGACCTCCTCGAACGGGATCTGTGTCGGCGGCGAAGCAACGGCCGCAGGTGCGAGCACGAGTGACAGCGAGGCCGCTATCAGCGTGCCGGTCAGTATCCGTCTCATCTGCTCCTCCTTCCGTCGTCCCCCCTCCCGGTGAGGGGTTGGGCCCCACGGTGCAGGGCCTCCCTTGAAGCCTGGGTGGAGCCCCTTGAAAAACGCATGAAGATCGGGGTTCCAAGTGGGACCGGGCGGGCGTACGCTCGCTGGATGGAGTTCCGGATCCTCGGGCCGTTGGAGGTCCTAGAGGGGGAGGAGGCGGTGCGTCTCGGCGGACCCAGGCCGCGGACGTTGCTCGCGCACCTGCTGCTCCGCCCCGGCCAGCTCGTGCCGGCCGACCGCCTGATCGACGACGTCTGGGGGGAGGAGCCTCCGGAGGCGGCACGCAACGTCCTGCAGACCTACGCGTCCCACCTGCGCAAGGCGCTGGGACCGAACCGTCTCGAGGGCCGATCCGGCGGATACGTCCTCCACGCCGAACCACAGGAGATCGACGCATACCGCTTCGAGGACCTCGTCAAGCGGGCCAGGCAGCTCGCACTGACCGATCCGTCCGGCGCCGCCGCCGTCTACGAAGACGCGCTAGCCATGTGGCGGGGGGCCGCCTTCGATGGCATCGGGGACCACCCGTCGCTCCAACCCGAGGTTGCGCGGCTCGGAGAGCTCCGGATGGCCGCCACGGAAGGGCGGATGGCCGGTGAGTTGGATCTCGGGCGACACGCACAGCTGATCCCCGAGCTCGAAGCGCTCGTCGGAAGGAACCCGCTTCGGGAGCGGCTGTGGGGCCAGCTCATCGTGGCGCTGTACCGATCGGGCCGCCAGGGTGAGGCCCTGCGCGCGTACCAGCGCGCGCGAGAAGTCCTTTCGGAGGAGCTGGGGATCGACCCCTCAGCGGAGCTCCAGAACCTGCACGAGCAGGTCCTCAAGCAGGATCCCGCCCTCGAGACCGTTGGCGAGCCACTCCGAGGCTACCGGCTCCTCGAACAGATCGGAGAAGGATCATTCGGGGCCGTCCACCGCGCCCTGCAACCGCAGGTGGGCCGCGAGGTAGCGGTGAAGGTTATCCGGCCCACGCTCGCCAACGATCCGGAGTTCATTCGACGGTTCGAGGCGGAAGCTCAGCTCGTCGCTCGGCTCGAGCATCCGCACGTCGTCCCTCTGTACGACTATTGGCGGGAACCGGACGGCGCGTACCTCGTGATGCGGTTCCTTCGGGGCGGCAGCCTGCAGGATGCTCTGGTGCAAGGGCCCCTCGCCACGGACACGGCGGTGAGCGTGGTGAGTCAGGTCGGCATCGCGCTCGCCGCGGCCCACAGGCAGGGTGTCGTTCACCGGGACGTGAAGCCGGCGAACATCCTGTTCGATGAGGAGAGGAACGCGTACCTGTCCGACTTCGGGATCGCCAAGGACGTCACGGCCGCAAGCACGTCAATCCAGGGAAGCACCCCGAGCCCCCTTGCCTATTACATCTCGCCGGAGGAGGTCCGCGGAGAGACGCTCACTTCCAGGGCCGACATCTACAGTCTCGGTCTCGTCCTCTTCGAGATGCTCTCGGGCCGGCACCCCTACGCCGACTCCCCTCCGGAGGCCCTTCCCGAGAAGCACCTGCGCGAGCGTGTCCCGTCGCTTCGGTCCATCCGGGCCGATCTCCCCGCCGCCGTCGACGAGGTCATCGAGCGGGCGACGGCGAAGGATCCCGAGCAGCGCTATCGGGATGCTCCGGCCCTCGACGAGGCGCTCAGGGCCGCCCTCGGGCCGTCGCCACGCGGTGTCCCTGCCCCGGCGATCGAGGCCCGGAACCCGTACAAGGGGCTGCGGCCCTTCTTGGAGGCCGACGCCGCCGACTTCTTCGGGCGGGAACGGCTCGTCGAGCAGCTCGTTGCGCGGATGGGGGAGGAGGAGGGGTCACGCCTGCTCGTCGTGGTGGGACCCTCGGGAAGCGGGAAGTCCTCGGTCGTGCGCGCGGGATTGGTGCCCGCCCTCCGGGGAGGGGCGGTACCCGGGTCCGCGAGCTGGTTCGTCGCCGAGATGCTGCCCGGAGAGCATCCGTTCGCGGAGTTGGGGGCTGCCCTGCTCCGGGTTGCCCCCTCCGCACCTCCACCCGACCTCGTCAATCGGATCGAAGCAGACCGTGAGGGGTTGATCCACGCCACGAGATGGGTCCTTCCGGATGACGATTCCGAGCTCCTCCTGGTGATCGACCAGTTCGAGGAGCTCTTCACCCTTGTGGAGGATGAGGAGACGCGGGCGAGGTTCCTGGCGGCCCTGAAGACCGCGGCGACCGACCCACGTAGCCGGGTCCGTCTGGCCATCACCCTCCGAGCGGACTTCTATGATCGCCCGCTCCTGTACGGCAGCGTGGCCGAGCTCGTCCGCAACGGGACCGAAGTGGTCGTCCCCTTGACCGCCCCGGAGCTCGAGCGGGCCGTGGCCGGACCGGCCGAGCGGGCCGGAGTAACGGTCGGTCCCGGACTGGTTGCTCAGCTGGTCGCCGACGTCGCCGACCAGCCGGGGGCCCTCCCCCTGCTCCAGTACGCCCTCACGGAGCTGTTCGACCGGCGACAGAACTCGGCGCTCACCGCTGACGCCTATCGAGAAATCGGTGGTGTCCCGGGGGCCCTTGCCCGGCGGGGGGAGGAGATCTTCGCGTCGCTCTCGGGCGGGGCGAAGGAGGCCGCCCGCCAGCTCTTCCTCCGCCTGGTCACCCTGAGCGAGGGAGTCGAGGACACGCGCCGGCGGGTGCTCAGGGCCGAGCTCGTCTCTATCCACGCGGACCGGCGAGAGATGGAGGCCGCCGTTGACGCGTTCGGGCGAGCCAGGCTGCTTTCCTTCGACCGCGACCCCGAGACGCGGGGGCCGACCGTGGAGGTCGCCCACGAGGCGTTGCTCCGGGAGTGGGGCCGGCTACGGGGATGGATCGACGCATCGCGCGAGGATCTCCGGACGGAGCGTCGGCTGGCCCTCGGCGCGCGTGAGTGGCTGGAGGCCGGCCGCGACACCTCGTTCCTGGCCTCCGGATCCCGTCTCGAGCAGTTCGAGGCCTGGATGAACCGCTCGGGCCTGGCCACCACTCCCGAGGAACGCGCTTTCCTCGAGGCATCTCTGGCGCACCGGGAACGCCGACGAGAAGAGGACGAGCTCCGGCGAGCCCGGGACCGGCGGCTGCAGCGGCGATCCGTGCGCCGGCTTCGCGCGCTGGTGGCCGTGCTGGCGACAGGCGTCCTGATCGCTGGCGCTCTCACGATGTTCGCCTTCAACCAGCGGGGGCGGGCGGAGCGGGAGGGACGGGTGGCCGTCGGCCGGGAGCTCGCCGCGGCGGCGGTGGCAAACCTGGACGTGGACGCCGAGCGGAGCATCCTGCTTGCCCTCGAGGCCATCGACCGGACCCGATCCGTCGACGGCTCCGTGCTGCCGGAGGCCGAGGAAGCGCTTCACCGCGCCGTCATCAATTCACGGATCGTGTTGCGGGTGCCCGACCTGGGCGGGGCGCTGGATTGGAGTCCCGCCGGGACGATCTTCGTGACCGAGGGGCCGGAGGAGAGCGGCGTGGTTGACATCCGAGACGCCGAGACGGGCGATTCGGTGCGCTCCTTCCCAGGGCACGAGCCGGACGTGAACCTCGTGGCGTTCAGCGACGACGGCTCCAAGCTCGCGACCACCGGAGACGATGGTTCCGCCAGGGTCTGGGATCCGGCCACGGGCGAGGAGCTGTGGAGCTTTCAGGGACCCGATCCGGAGGGCGAGGTGTGGGGGGCCTCGTTCAGCCCGGACGGCTCGCTGCTCGCGGCGACCTGGCCCGGGGAGGGCATGGTCCGGATATTCGATCTGGCCTCGGGACGCATCGTCCGGGAGATCGGGCCGCTCGAGGTCAGCTTGACCACGGCGTTCAGTCCGGACGGTGATCGGCTGGGGATCGCGACGTGGGGTCCGGGTCTGGTGGTGGACGTGGGTTCCGGCGAGGAGGTGTTCGCCCTCGAGGGCCAGGAGTTCGGTGTCCGGGATATCGACTGGAGCCCGGACGGCCGATGGATCGCCACGTCGAGCAGCGACTCCACCGTCCGGGTGTGGGATGCGGACAACGGTGATCCACGATCCACGCTCTTCGGTCACGCCGGAGAGATCGTGGCTGCCGATTGGAGCCCCGACTCGACCCGCCTCGTGACCGGCAGCAACGACGGGACCGCGAAGGTGTGGGAGATCGGCGACGAGGGGACCCGCGAGCTGCTCTCGCTTCCCGCCCAGGACACGGGAGGCGGTCTGTGGGTGGCATTCTCACCCGATGGGAACCGGATCATGACGGGGGATCAGCAGATCAACGCGGTGAAGATCTGGGACGTGAGCCGGACCGGGGACGCGGAGTGGGCGAACCTCCCCGCCGATCCGCACGGCCTGGGGGGTGTGGCGTTCACCCCGGACGGTCGCGTGGTGGCGAGCAACGGGGACGGGTCGGTGACCGTCTGGGATGCCGAGACGGGGGACGCGTCGTCGACCATCGGTCGCTCAGCGGGCGATCGTTCCGCCGTCGCCGTTCTCGCCATCGAGGTGAGTCCCAACGGGAGCCTGATTGCCGCCGCCGGTCCTGAGGCGCATGTGTGGGATGCCCAGACGGGGGAGGACGTGTTCACCCTCCGCTTGCAGGGTGGGGTCGAGGACGTGGCGTGGAGCTCGGATGGGAGGCTGCTCGCCGGCGTGAGCTCCGAGGGCGTGACGAGGATCGTCGACCGCTCGGGCGAGGAGGTGGCCGTATTGAGGGAGGATCCGGGTTTCCGTCTGTCGGCCGTGCAGTTCAGTCCGGACGCCCGCCTGCTGGCCACGGCGCGGTTCCCAGCCGGCCGCGCCGAGCTGGTGACCCCGCAGGTGACGATCTGGGATTGGCGACAGGGCCGCGTGGCGACCACGATCGATACGTTGGCGGAAGGCGTTGCATTCGATCCCAGCGGCGCCCGGATCGCCACCGCCTCGACGTTCGGGGTTGCCGAGATCTGGGACGTGGGGAGCGGGGACAAGGTCGCCACGCTCGCGGGCCATACCGGGGCTGTGAACGAGGTCGCGTTCGGCGCCGAGGGATCGGTGGTGGCCACCGCCAGCACCGACGGGACGGTGCGGCTCTGGGATCCGGGATCCGGGGCGCAGGTCATGGTACTCCGCGGCCACGAGTCGGCCGTGTGGGACGTAGCGTTCAGTCGGGACGGCTCCAAGCTCGCCTCCGCGAGCCCAGAGGGCTCGGTACGCGTGTGGGCCCTCGACGTCGGCGACCTCATCCGCATCGCGAACACAAAGATCACACGGTCCCTCACCGCCGAGGAGTGTCGGACCTACCTGCACGTCGAGCCCTGCCCGTCGGCCTGAAGCTCATCCCTCGGTGCCACATGCGTGCCACACGAGCCGGATGAACCGGTGGGAACGCGTCGGAACACAGTCAATCATCTTCACCTCCTGACCTGGGATCCTCCACATGATTGTTGGTGGGGGGGCTCGTCTTCGCAGCCCTTCCAAGGCAGAGGTCGGTGGTTCGAAACCACCAGCGCCCACGAAGCCGCTTATCTTGACGACCTGCGCCGGCGGTCTCGCGCAGGCCGCGCCCTCTCGATCGGCTCATCTGCTCCTAAGCCATCGCTCCAGGTCACCCCGATGAATCAGGCCAAAAACCAGGATGACCCTGTCCTCGTGGATCACGTCGTACATGATGCGGTAGTCGCCT
>CALAEC010000164.1 GCA_937890785.1 uncultured Actinomycetes bacterium | reverse complement strand
GACCTCGTCGTTCTCGAGGCCGAGGACCTGACCGAGGTCCTGCGAGGGCTCTCATCCCGCCGCGTGACGATAAGGGCGGGAGGCTGGTTGGCGGCATGGCCACCGAACGCTGGGGCGCCGCAGGAAGCGTCGCACGAGCGAACAAGGAAGGAGCTGCACAGTGAGGATCGCAGTCATCGGTAGGGGTCACGTCGGTGGCGGCCTCGCGGATCTGTGGGAGCGCGCTGGCCACGAGGTCACCCGGATCGGCCGGGAGGGTGGTGACGTTTCCGGCGCCGAGGTTGCACTGGTCGCGGTGCCCGGCGGTGCTATCGGCGAGGCGCTCGAGAAGGTGAAGGGTCTCGAGGGCAAGACGGTGATCGACGCCACAAACCTCTACGGCGACCTCCCACCCGATGGCTTCCCGTCGAACGCCGAGTTCGTGAAGTCGAAGGCGAAAGGCCCCACAGCCAAGGCGTTCAACCTCAACTTCGCGGCGCTGTACCCGCGGCTCGGCGAGGCGCGAGCGAGGCCCAGTGACCTGTGGTGCGGGGATGCCGAGGCGCGCGAAGTCGTCGAGCAGCTGAACCGCGACGCCGGCTATGACCCCGTGTACATGGGCCCGATCGAGCCACGCCTCCGCCCTGGAAGCGATGAACGAGGGCATCGACGCCAATCGGCCGAGAAATGGGCCCGTACGTCTTTCGGATCGCACCGCCTGAGCTGCTGTGACCTCAGTTTGCGGCGGTTGCTTGGGTTCTCGACTGGAAGGCGAAAGCCCCCGCTCGCTGCGCATCACACGCGTCCGAGCCGACCACCTGACCAAACAGGTGTCCCGGGAGTTAGTACACCTGTTACTCGGGAGAAAAGGGAGTCGTTGACCTGGACCCTCGAAATGGAGTGGATGCCGTCGAGCAGCCAGGAAAGCCCTTTCTCAAACGTAGCGTCGCCCGGATATTCCGATAGCGGCTTTGCGAGATCGCTCATGAGCGGATATGGCGGGCCGCTCTAAATGCGCCCTCACTTCTGGTTCGGCTCAAGTCGGGCTCCAGGTACTTGGCTCCAGCTCTTTCGAGGGCAGAACACCGACTCGCTGCACGTGTTCGAGAATAGGAGTCGTGAACATCGAACAGGAACGCAATCGTCTCTTGAGCATTGGCGTGCCGGTCGGGGAGATCGTCCGGGTCGGCCCCCTTCAGGCCCCAGTTTCCGATCGCGCTTGCCGTTGGTCGTCGGGATGTTCGACGCGTCCGATCGATCTCCCCGACAGCCGCTGAAGGCCGTCGTAGGCCGCATACTTGTATGCCTCGCTCCTGGTGGGGGCGCAGAACGTGGCGTGGATGAACTGATCGATGGTCCCTCCCCGGTGGATGACGGCCTGGCCCGTGTGGATGAGCTCGCTGGCATCGTCACCGAGGATGTGAACGCCGAGGAGCGTCCTGTCGTCGCGCCGGAACACCAGTTTCACCAGCCCCTCAGTGAATCCCGAGATCGTGGCCTTGGTATTCTCGGCGAACCATCCCTTGCCGACCTCATGCTCCACCCCTTGTGTCCGAGCTGCCTCCTCGGTCGGGCCGACCATGGCCACTTCGGGGATCGAGAAGACGGCGAAGGGCGGGAGGGGGTCAACGGTCTCCTTGAAAGGGATCCCGAATGCGTGGCACACGGCCACCCGGCCCTGCTCCATCGACACGGACGCGAGGGCGGGGGGCCCGATCACGTCCCCCGCCGCGTAGATCCCCTCCGCTGAGGTCCGGAAGGTCTTGTCTACCACGACCCGCCCTCGAGCATCCAGCTCCACCCCCAGCTCCTCCATACCCAGGCCCTCGGTATTCCCCGCCCGCCCTGCGGCGAATAGCGCCTGCTCTGGTCGGAGGACCTCCCCGCTCTCCACCCTCACCTGGAGCTCGCCCCGTGACCGCTCGATGGTGGCCACCCCCGACCCGAGCATGACGCGCATCCCCATCCGCTCGAACGTCTCGGCCAGCAGCCGAGAGATCTCGGCGTCCATGAACGGCAGGAGCCGGTCGGCGGCGTCGAGCAGCGTGACCTCGGCACCAAGGGCGGTGAAGATCGAGGCGTACTCGCACCCCACCGGCCCGCCACCTACCACCACCATGCTGCCGGGGATCCGTTGGATCTCGAGGACCTCTTCGGAGTCGTGGACGTCGAGGTCTTCGAAGGGGACGCTCGGCGGCCGCAAGGGCCGGGAGCCCGTCGCCAGCAGCACGATCTCCCCTTCCAGGGTCAACTCCTCCCCGTCGACGGAAACGCGGACGATTCGACCGGGTCCCAGCCTTGCCTCCCCTTGGATGAACCGAATGCCGTGCCGCTTGAGGTTCTCGTCCACGGCCTTCGCCATCGTGGTCGCGACTTCGCTCTTGCGCGTCATCAGCCGCTGAAGGGCGACCTCCGGGTCGAGCTCGAGGCTGAGACCGTAGACGTCGCGGTTCCGGAAGCCGGTGATGTACAGGGCGGTTTCCCGGAGCGTCTTCGTGGGGATCCCCGTGGAGGCCACGGGGGCGCCGCCCGGGCGGGGGAGCCGGTCCACCACGGCCACCCGCTTGCCGAAGTAGGCGGCCTGCGCGGCCCCTTTCTCTCCCGCCGGGCCGGCCCCGATGACCACCAGGTCATAGCGCTCGCTCATGTTGTCGCCCTTCTCGTCTGTCTCAGCCGGGGGCACAACCGAGAATGTTCTTACAAGGCTAA
>CALAEC010000163.1 GCA_937890785.1 uncultured Actinomycetes bacterium | reverse complement strand
TTCCTCACGCTGCAGTTCCTGACCGACGGGACCTACGACCCCGACGCCGGGGTGTTCACCGCGCCGAGCGGGCGCCCGAAGTGCTTCGTTGCCTCCGACCACGTCGAGGCCGAGGCGTACCGGGGCCTCACGCCGGACGATCTGTTCGACATCGTGGTCCGCCACGGGCTGCACTTCGACCAGTCGCGCCAGGTCGGGGTGGTGTTCCACATGATCAGCGCGCTGCCCCAGCACGGTCGGGTGGGCCTGACCGCGATCGGCGAGTCCGACCAGCAGGCCCAGGAGCTGTACGAGCGCACCGTGGCGACCTTGGACCGGGAGGTCCGGGCCGGCTGAGCCTGAACTTCTGCTCGGCAAGCAAGGGTTTTGTCACACCGGCGTCGAACCTGGACGGGGATGGAACGGAGGGAGCCGGTCGTTCGCGAGTCCCCCACGGTCGTCGTCCTGCCCGGAGGAGGCCCCGCCACCCCGCAGGTCCTGGCCCACGAGCTCCAGTCCCCGGTGAAGGCCGTCCGCCTCCTGGCCGAGTCGGTCCGGAACAGGGCCGGCGAGATCAGACCCGAGCAGCTGGAGCGGTGCATGGACAGCATCCTCCGGACCACGACGTACATGGCCGATCTGATCGTTCGGATGACCGGCGGCGCCCGCCTGAGCGTCCGGACGATGGACCTCCACCGGCTGGTCCGGGAGACCGTGGAGGAGATGCGGACCGTCGTCGGCGACAGGACCGTTCGCATCACGCTGCGCCCGGTGGACGAGGTCGCGGCGGACCCCATCGCGATCAAGGAGGTTGTGGTCAACCTGCTGTCGAACGCGGCCCGCTACGCGCGGCCGGGTACGACCATCTCGGTCCGGCTCACCTCGGTCCCGGGCGGCGTCTCGCTCTCGGTGACCGACCGGTGCGGCGGTATCCCCGCCGCCCTCCGGTCCCGGCTCTTCGAACCGTTCGTCCGGGGTCACCCGGGCGGGACGGGGCTCGGCCTCTCCCTGTCTCGCTCGATCGCCCGGGCCCACGGCGGCGATCTGATCCTGGAGGACTCGCCCTCGGGCACGTGTCGCTTCGCGATGATCCTGCCGGCGCCTCCCCGGATCGCCTGACAGAGCGCGGAGCGCGACTTTTTTCCCAGCCGAATGACCGCCTTTGCCCGGCATGGTCCCGCTTCGTCCCGTTGAAGCGGGAGCTCGTCCCGGTCTAGGCTCCAGCGATCGGAGAACCGAGGAGGCCCCTCAGTCGAATGATAAGGGGCCGCAGGCAAGAGAGCGATGAATCAGACGATACGGATATCTCTGATACGATCAGCGGCCCGCTGATGACCTGCCCGGGAGGTGGTGCGCTGGACCAAGCCGTGTTTCGTCCGCCCGACTGAGTAAAAGGAGAATCGATGCGAGGGAAGCGATGGTACGTGCCAACGCTGCTGGCCACGCTCCTGGTGGCCAGCCTCGTCGGATCAAGTGCATCGGCCCATCTCCGGAAGCAGAACGGAGATCGGGTCAGCAAGCGACATGCCCGTTGGCACAAGCAGCAGCAGCAGCAGACACAGACCGCGGCGACCACTGGTACCTCGGCGCAGAGCGTGCCGACGACCGCGGCCGAGTTCGACGACTGGGGTCCCAGCCTGCCGATGCACCAGCACGGGCCGATGACGGGCCACCTTCCACCAGTTCAGGAGAACGTCGAGCTCCTCGGCAAGCTGAAGCTGACGAACTTCGCGGACGACGTCTCCGACGTCTCTGCGCTGGGCAACTTCGCCTACGTCGGTGACTGGGGGCTCGGGGGCCAGTGCAGCACCGGCGGGGTCAACATCGTGGACATCAGCGACCCGACCAACCCGGTCAAGGTCAAGTTCCTGAACGCGGGCGGTTCCGGGTACCAGACCGAGGGGATCCAAGCCCTCCACATCAGCACGAGCGCCTACACCGGCGACATCCTGATCGTCAGCAATGAGTGGTGCCGGACCATGCCCAATGTCAAGCAGATGCCGGGCGGCATCTCCATCTGGGACATCAACGATCCGACGTCGCCAAGGGAGCTGGTCCATGCGTTCGGTGACTTCGACGACCACGCCCCCCGGGCCAACGAGGCCCACAGCGTGATCGCCTGGGACGCCGGGAACAACGCCTACGCGGCGGCGATCGACAACGAGGCGGTCGAGGACGTCGACATCTTCGACATCACCGATCCCCGGAACCCCGAGCTCATCTTCGAGACGGACCTTGCGGGTGTGAACGTCGATGCGCATGGGGAGTTCCAGACGTCGCACGACTTCGACGTCCTGCAGTTCAACAACGACGCGGACGCGGCGCTGGAGTGGAACCTGATGGTGTCCGATTGGGATGCCGGGTGGGTTCACCTGGACGTCACCGACCCGCACGCGCCCTTCGTCGTGGGAGAGACCGACTACGCGACATGCGACCAGGTGGTCCAGACGCTCCCAGGGGCACCATGCCTTCTCCC
>CALAEC010000162.1 GCA_937890785.1 uncultured Actinomycetes bacterium | reverse complement strand
TTCCCTGCCTTCAAGCCGGCTAGGCGGAGGCCATCGCGGACAGTCGGGTCGCGTCCTTGGAAGCGGATGGTGGCTGCTCCCACCACTGCGGCGTTGAAGAAGATCCCGATGAAGTACGCCACGAAGTAGAAGACTCCCAGGTACACGTAGTCCAGCGGCTTCAAGGTCTCTCTCTCGGTTCCCAGGCCGCCAGCCCACGCCAAGCCCCCGACGACGGCGGTCGCCGCAGCAACGGTAAGGAACGAAATCACCGGCAGGAACAGAAGCTCCTTGTCAGATCGAAGGACATCCCAGCTGCCCTTCAGCAGCCGGAAGCCGCGTCGGATCCGTTCCATGACTCCCCCTTCCTTGGCTCCACTGCCTAGCTGCGATTGACGCCCTGCGGGCTCCGATTCCTGGCAACGGGTGGAACGCTCCACTCGGCCGCTGCGGCCTTCTCGGCCTCGCGCCCGATGGGTCGCGACTTCGGGCGCCACAGGGTTCGCCCGATAGCCAGAAGCACTGTGAGCAGAGCCGTGGCCCCGATCGACTCATAGTCCCCACCCACCCCATCGAGATTGCCCGCAGCGTTCCAGGAGGCATGCTGGATCACCGCGGCGAGGACGCTCCCACCGGTGTCGAGGAGATGCATCCCCACGAGGTAGCGAGAGAAGGGGGCGATCCCGAAGACCAACGCGAGCCCTATGCCGGCTTCAGACCACGTCCAGTCCCCCGTGAACTGCAGTGGGATATGGATCGCGGCGAACGGCACGGCAGTGATGAGGGCACCCACCAGGAGGCCGTGTCGCGACATCAGGTGCGACTGGGCGAAGCCTGCCCAAGCCGTCTCCTCCCACAGGTTGATGACGAGCGCTGGGAAGACGAGCGTCGCGAACAGGTAGGTCCCCAGGACGCCCAGCCACCCGCCTTCCGGGCCCTCCAGCGTTCCGAAGGCGGCCGATAGGGCGACGGTGAGCACCGGCACGCCGAACAGGATGATCGCCCAGCGGACGACGCTGAACCGCCAGATGAGGAGGCGTGAGAGCAACCGCCTTATTGCGCCCGGGCCTCCCACCGCACGGGTGACTATCAAGGTCGGGCCGAGCAGCCCCAGGTAAACAAGGAGGAGCAAGAAGGGCTCCCCAGGAGCATCGATGATCGCCGGGACGGCGAGCACGGGCCACCCGATACCGAGCGCAAGGAGCAGGAAGGCCGCGATCGGGTGTCGCCGGACGAATCTGGTGAAGCCGCCCCGTTCAGCAGCTAGAGCATGCGAGGGCTGCACGGTCCGATCAGGTCCTTTCATGAGAGCTCCTTTCCTGCCGGTCGATAGGACCCTCTCCGTCCGCAACGCCCGGAGCCCAGAACTCGATGGCTCCGGTGATGTGAAGGAACGGGGCTTGGGCGACCTCGTTCACGTCTCGAACGGCCGCAAGGTCGTCCGCTTCGAACAGACAGATGCACCGATCCTCCTCGGGCATGTAGATGCACCGCAGATAGCGCACGGGCACCCCCCTCGAATACGCTCGTGCGGCCGCCTCGTGCAGCACTCTCTGGAGTTCTGCCAGGACGGCTTCCGTCATCCCCGGGAGCGCGCGGTCCACCACGAAGATGGCCGGGAGCTCGCTCTGCTCGTCCCTTTGCATGTAGATCCGTCACCTCGTTCACGACCCTTCGATCGCTGCATCGCGTTCCTCGGCGAACCTAGGGCTTGGGGCTGCACGAGACATCGGGAGAACTACGGACGGAGGTACTGAAAAGTGGCCGGACAGGCTTCGGCCGTGCAGGGGCGCTCGGCTACCATTGGCGTGTGGCTGGCCCCAGCGCCCTTCCGGGGGCCCCTCCCGCGCAGGCGACGGTGTTCGTCGGCAGGCGCCAGGAGCTCGCCGAGGTGCGCCGTCTGGTGACCTCCACGAGGCTGGTGACGCTGGTCGGTCCCCCGGGTGTGGGGAAGACGCGGCTCGCGCTACGAGCGGGTGAGGACATGGCCCGTCGGTTTCGGGATAGCGTCTGGGTGGTCGACCTCGGGAGGCTGCGGGATCCCTCCCTGCTGGCGCAGGAAGTCGCCCGGGCCCTCGGCCTCCACGACGCGTCGATCAGATGGGCCGTCGACAGTCTCGTCCAGCACATCGCTGACCGAAGGTTGCTCGTACTGCTGGACAACTGCGAGCACCTCCTGGATGCGTGCGCGGTGCTCGTCGACTCGCTCCTGCGTTCCTGCCCCCGTGTACAGGTCCTCGCGACGAGCAGGCAGTCACTGGGCATCACCGGGGAGGCCGTCTTCCGCGTGCCTCCGTTGTCCGTCCCGGAACGAGGCTCGGTTGACGGGGAAGCCGTGGAGCTTCTGGTCGCTCGGGCTGCGCTGGCTGGCCAGAAGGTGGATGAAGATCAATGGGAGGTTGCGGCCGAGCTGTGCCGGCGACTGGACGGAATCCCGTTGGCCATCGAGCTCGCCGCCGTTCGGCTGAAGACGGTGTCCATCCAGCAGGTCCTCGATCGGCTGGGGGATCGTTTCGCCGTCCTCGGCGAAGCGGAGCGCGCGGCTCCGGCTCACCACAGGACGCTGAGAGCGGCGCTGGACTGGAGCTACGCGCTCACCACCGACGAGGAAAGGATGCTCTGGCAGCGCCTTTCGGCGTTCCCCGGCACCTTCGATCTGTCCGCGGTCGAAGCTGTCTGCGTGGGTGGGTCCCTTACCGCGGAACGAGTCCTCGACGTGCTCGATGGTCTTGTCGATAAGTCGGTGGTTTCCGCGACCAGATCCGGGGCCGAGATGCGCTACCGCATGCTCGAAAGCGTTCGCGATTACGGAATGGAGAAGCTTTGTTCTCGTGGGGAAGAATCGGCGGTGCGCACGGGCCACCGAGACCACTACGCGCGGCTGTGCCTGCTGGCGTCCGGGCACCTGTTGGACGCCAGTCAGCCCCAGTGGCTCGAGCGGCTTGACGGCGACCACCACAACCTCCGGGCGGCCCTCGACTGGTGCATCGAAGGCGGCGAGCCGCAGACCGGCTGCGCCATGGCCTGTGACATTTGGCTGTACTGGGAAGCTCGGGGCCATCTCACCGAGGGGCGCCGCAGACTGGCGACGTTGCTGGAGGCGCTTCGATCCGCCGATCGTCTGAAGGCACGGGGCCTCTGGGTCGCGGGCTACCTGGCCCTCGGCCAGACGGACGTCGAGGCGGCGGCCCCGCTGCTTCGAGAGAGCCTCGACCTGGCCACGGAGCTGGGTGATCGACAGTCCGCCGCCTTCGCGACGCAATACCTCGGTCTCTGCAGTCTGTTCGCCGGTGACCTCGCCGAGGCTTCGGAGCTTCTCGAGCAGGCGTTTGACATGCATCGGGAGGTCGGGAGCCATGCCGCCCCCTTCACCCTTTCCGACCTGGGGGTCACGGCGATGCTCGGGGGTGATCTCCCCCGAGCGATCGATCTCTACGAGCAGGCGCTGGCGATGACGGAGCGGGGAGGCGATCCGTGGACCCGCTCCCATTGCCTGTGGGGCCTCGGTCTAGCCAGCTGGCTGGAGGGAGATGCCAGCCGGGCGGAGCGTGCCGAGGAGGAGGCGGTCCGACTCAGCGGCGATCTGGACGAGCGCAGCGGCATCGCGTTGTGCCTGGAAACACTTGCCTGGATCTCCGCCTCCCGGAGCCAGTTCGAGCGCAGCGCCCGGCTCCAGGGAGCCGCTCGAGGCGTGTGGGAATCGATCCCCAGACGCGTGCCAGCGCCGCTCCAGCAGTACGCGCTCCAGTGCACGGAGGACACCCGGGGAGCTCTCGGAACCGAGCGCTTCGAGAGACTCGTCGAAGACGGGAGACGCTTCGATCGAGCCGAGGCCGTCGCGCTGGCGTTAGGGCAGGAGCGACCGAGCCCGAGGAGGATCTCGCCCGAAAGAGAGATAGCGGTCTTGAGCAGAAGGGAGCTCGAGGTAGCGAATCTCGTCGCCAAGGGTATGACCGACCGGGAGATCGCGGGAGAATTGGTGATCTCGCAGCGCACGGCGGAAAGCCACGTGCAGCACATACTGACGAAGCTGGGATTCAAGTCGCGTTCCCAGATCGCCGCATGGGCGGTCAGTCGGGAAGGCCGGGACGAGAATCCAGAACCGAGGGACCGGCCAAGATAGGCGAAAGAAGCGGTCCCTTCTGGCCGGCACGGCGGTTACTCGAACCCGCAACCACCTGATGGGTAACAATCCACCCGGAACGCCTCGTTAGGGAGTGGGCTCGAGTATCGAATCAGTTCACGCGTTAGG
>CALAEC010000161.1 GCA_937890785.1 uncultured Actinomycetes bacterium | reverse complement strand
GAGTCCTTCACCCTGTGCAAGGGGGGCGCCCCCAAGTAGTCCCCGCGCGGCCGTCCGACGGCTTCCTCGGGGGGAGTGGCCGTCGGGTCCGGGAGGCGGTCCCCAGTGGACCGCCTCCTGGCATGTCCGGGGCCGTATCATGGCTCCCCGTGGATCACGCCTCCCGTCGAACGCGCCTGCACGAGGGCCTCCCCGGCCTGGATGCGGTGCTCGTCACCCGCCAGGTCAACGTGGCCTACCTGACCGGATTCACCGGCTCGAACGGCCAGCTCCTGTCGGTCCCCGGGGGCGGGGTGTTCCTCACCGACAGCCGCTACGAGGAGCAGGCCCGCCAGGAGGTCCCCGACCTGCGCCGGGTCATCTACCCACAGAAGCTCGCCCCCGCCCTGGCCGAGGCCGCGGCGGCCGAAGGCGTCCGGCGGATCGGGTTCGAGGCCGGCGGGATGACCTACCGGACCTGGACGGAGCTGTCCGGCCTCGAGGGGATCGAGCTGCAGGCCATCGAGGACGAGGTGGACGGCCTGCGGTGGGCCAAGGACGCCGAGGAGATCGGGCTCCTGGAGCGGGCCCAGGAGGTGACCGACGCCGCCTTCGACCGGGTCATCGGGAAGCTCGTCGAAGGGGTGACCGAGGGGCAGGTGTCCTTCGAGCTCGACCTGTCCATGCGGGAGATCGGGGCCGAACGGGTGGGGTTCGACACGATCGTGGCGTTCGGCGAGAACGCCGCGGAGCCGCACCACCGTCCGTCCGATCGGCCCCTCCGCCGGGGGGACATGGTGAAGATGGACTTCGGCTGCGTGGTCGAGGGGTACCACTCGGACATGACCAGGACCGTGGCCTTCGGTGAGCCCGAGCACCGGCTTCGGGAGATCCACGAAGTGGTGCTCCGGGCCCAGCTGGCCGGCATCGGCGCGGTCCGCTCGGGGATCACCGGCGAGGAGGCCGACCGGGCGGCCCGCTCGGTGATCGAGGCGGCCGGCCTGGGCGACCGGTTCGGCCACTCACTGGGCCACGGTGTCGGCCTGGAGATCCACGAGGGACCGAGCCTGCGGAGGGGCTCCCGGGACGTCCTCCCAGACGGCGCCGTGGTCACCGTGGAGCCGGGGGTGTACGTCCCCGGCCTCGGCGGGATCCGGATCGAGGACGCCGTCGTGGTCGGCCCGGACGGCTGCCGCCCACTGCCGCGGACCGCGAAGGACCTGCTGGTCCTCTGAGCCGATGAGCATCTCCACGAACGACCTGAAGAACGGCATGACGCTGAACCTCGACGGGACGCTGTGGACGGTCCTGGAGTTCCTCCACCACAAGCCCGGAAAGGGGCAGGCGGTGGTCCGCACCAAGCTTCGGAACGTGAAGACCGGCGCCGTCCAGGAGCGCACGTTCAAGGCCGACGAGAAGGTGGGCCTGGCCATCGTGGAGCGTCGGGAGATGCAGTACCTCTACCGCGAGGGCGATCACCTCGTGCTGATGGACTCGCAGACGTACGAGCAGCTGCCGGTCCCCCTCGAGGTGGTGGGCCCCGCTTCGGGCTACCTGGTCGAGGGCGCCACGTGTCAGGTGCCGATGTTCGAGGGCACCCCCATCGGCGTGGAGCTGCCGGCCGCCGTGGTCCTCGCCGTGGCCTCGACCGAGCCGGGGCTGAAGGGGGACCGGGTCAGCGGGGCGGTGAAGCCCGCGCGGCTGGAGACGGGGATCACCGTCCAGGTCCCGCTCTTCGTGGCGCCGGGGGATCGGGTGAAGGTGGACACCCGCACCGGCTCGTACCTCAGCCGGGAGCAGTGAGCAGGTGGCCAGGCGCCGAGACGCCCGGCGGCTGGCGGTCTCGATCCTGTACCAAGCCGACATGGCCGGCCGGAGCGCGCTCGAGGTCCTCCAGGAGCGCCGCGCGCTGGGGATCCGGGTCCCCGGCTTCACCGAGGACCTGGTGACCGGGGTGGAGGAACGGCGCACCGAGCTCGACCGCCTGCTCGGCGAGCACGCCGAGGGGTGGTCCGTCCCCCGGATGGCCGCGGTCGACCGGGCCGTGCTCCGCGTGGCCTGCTACGAGCTCCTGTTCCGGGACGACGTCCCCACGGCGGTGGCCATCGACGAGGCCGTGGCCGCGGCCAAAGAGCTGTCCACGGCGGACTCCGGACGATTCGTCAACGGGGTTCTCGGCCGGATCGCCAGGGAGCGCGCCGGGGCCTGA
>CALAEC010000160.1 GCA_937890785.1 uncultured Actinomycetes bacterium | reverse complement strand
GGGGTCGGGGAACAGGGATTCCGGGCGGTCGAGCCGCCGGTCGCGAAGGACCTGGACCGGGGCGGCGAGGGCGGCGAGACGCCTCCGCCGTTGCCGCAGCCCCAGCCATCTCCGGAGCCTGAGCCAGCACCGGTGCCGGAGCCGCCGCCAGAGCCCGAGACGGAGCCGGAACCTGAGCCGGAGCCGGAACCTCAGCCCGAAACCGTGCCGCAGCCCGAGCCCGAGCCGGCCACCGTGCCGGAGCCGCCGCAGGACGAGGCCTCGTGAAGCGGACGAGCGTGGCCGTGGTGGTCGCCGTCCTGGGGATGATCCTCGTGGCGCCGCCGGCCGTGGCCGCCCCAACCCCACAGGCCACCGCCGGGCAGGTCGCCTCCGCCGTCAGCAGGGATCCGGCCGTGGTCACGGGTGCGGCGTACGTTTCGCAGGCCTCGTCGAACACCGCCGCGGTGTTCGACTCCGCGCTGGGCGCCCTCCCGACGCACGGAACCACGTTCGGGGTCCTCTCGAGCGGGGATGCAGCGAGCGTGAACATCCCGGGCTCCTTCGCGAGCACCGCCTACGGCGGGGGCAACGTTCGAGGGAACACCGACCGCGACGTCACGATCCTCCGGATCGACCTCTCGGTCCCGACCGGACGGAACTGCCTGTCCTTCGACTTCCAATTCCTGTCGGAGGAGTTCCCGAACTTCGTGGGCAGCGACGTCAACGACGCGTTCGTGGCCGAGCTCGACACCTCCAGCTGGACGACGGTGGACAGTGCGATCAACGCTCCGAACAACTTCGCCTTCGGCCCGGACGGCCAGGTGATCAGCATCAACAGCACCGGCCTGGCGGGGATGACTGCGGCGAATGGCGCCGGCACGTCGTTCGACGGCGGGGACAACGAGGGCGGGGCGACGCAGCTGCTCCGGGCCTCCACGCCGATCACCGCGGGCGCCCATTCCGTGTTCTTCTCGATCTTCGATCAAGGCGACATGATCTACGACTCGGCGGTGTTCCTCGACAACCTGGTGCTGGGAACGAGCAGTCCCGGTGGTTGTCAGAGCGGAGCCGCGCTGCCCCCACCAATCGTGTCGAAGACGGCGGACGCGCCGACGACGGCAGGGGGAGGGATCAACGGCTACACGATCACCGTGTCGAACCCGAACGACGTGGCGGTCGGCCTCGACACGATCACCGACACGCTCCCGGCGGCCTTCATGTACGTGCCGGGGTCGACCTCGGGGGCGGTGAGCTCGAATCCGTCGATCGCCGGGCAGACGCTGACCTGGGACGCGCTCGAGGGCTCGCTGGCCCAGGTCCCGGCCAACGGGAGCATCTCTCTCCACTTCGGGGTGACGGTGGCCGGCGCGCCCGGTGTGTACCTGAACGAGGCGGGCGCCACCGCGTCCGGCTTCGCCATCGACCTGACCGGACCGACCGCTCCGGTGACGGTCACCGCGGCGCTGCCTCCGGCGCAGCCGGCGGCGCAGCCATGCGACCCGATCACGCTCGAGGGGACCGCGGGCGGCGAGGTGCTGATGGGTACGGCCGGCGCCGACCGGATCCGAGGCCTGGCCGGGCGGGACCGCATCGACGCGCTCGGCGAGGGCGATCAGGCGTGTGGCGGCCTCGGCGGCGACTACATCTACGGGCGCGACGGCGTCGACACACTCCGAGGCGAGGAGGGGATCGACCGGCTGTACGGCGGCCGGGACGGCGACACGCTCGAGGGTGGGCCCGGACACGACGCCATGCTCGGTGGCCGGGGCCCGGACACGATCCTGGCCGCCGACGGCACCAGGGACTGCATCGTGGGCGGCCGGGGCGACGACGCGGTGACGGCCGACCCGTTCGACCTGGTCGACCCGGCGAAGGGCTGCCCGCCCGGGTTCTGGCTGTAGGCTGGCGCGCGTGAAGCGCACGGCCGGGTTCCGCGTCATCACCTCGGCGCTGATCGCCGTGGCCATCACGCTGCTCTCGTGGGCGGGGCTCGCGGCCGGCGCGTTCCAGGGCGCGCAGCTCCGGCTGGTCGACGCACTGTTCCCCGCCGTGGGGCCCGACGACCGCATCGCGGTGGTGCGCGTCGACGAGGCGAGCCTCGACCGGATCGGCCGGGCCTGGCCGTGGCCGCGGTCGATCCACGCCTCGCTGATCCGGGCCCTCCGGAACCACGGCGCCTTGCTGATCGGCTACGACGTCACGTTCGCCGAGCCGACCGAGCCAGATGAGGACCGGGCCCTGGTAGAGGCGGTCGCCGAGCGCGGGGACGTGGTGCTGGCAGCCAACGCGATCTTCGAGGGCCGGCTCCGGGACCCGCCCCGGGCCATGGACCTCGACCTCCCGATCGCCGAGCTCACCGAGGCCGCGGCGCTGGTGGCCCACGCGAACGTGATCCCGGATCCCGACGGCGTCGTTCGGGCCGTCCCCCCGGTGATCGAAGCTCCCGACGGCACGTACGTCCCCTCGCTCTCGCTGGGGCTGTACGCCCTGGCCGAGGAGCTCGAGGGCCAGCTGACGTTCCGGCCCGACGGGTGGCAGATCGGTGACCGGCTGATCCCGACCGGGCGGGCCCACCTCATGGACGTGAACTTCAGCGCCCGTGCCGAGTACGCCACCTACAGCGCGGCGAACGTGATCGCGGGGGACGTGCCCGCCGACGCCTTCGAGGGGAAGGTCGTCCTGATCGGGGCGACCGCGCTGGGGCTCGGCGACACACGGCTGACGCCGCTCGACAAGGCCACCGGCGAGCCCGGTGTGTTCGTCCACGCCAACGCGCTCAACACCATGCTTACCCGTGCGTTCCTGTTCCCCGACGGCAGGACCAGCGTCCTGGCTGCGGTGTTCGTCGTGTCGCTGCTCGTCGCGCTGGCCGTGGCGTTCCTCCGGGTGTGGGCCTCGCCCATCGTCGTCTTCGGGATCGGCACCGCGTACGCCGCCCTGGCGTTCTGGCGCTTCGACGACGGCCGGGTGATGAACTTGGTCTACCCCGCGTTGGCCGTGGTGGTGGCGTTCACCGCCGCCTTGGGGGTGCGCTACTTCACCGAGGAGCGTGAGCGGCGCCGGGTCACCAGGGTGTTCGGCCGGTACGTGGCGCACGACGTCGTCGACGAGGTCCTGGCCGCGCCCGAGGCGGCCCTCGCCACCCTGGAGGGTCAGTCGAGGACGCTGTCGGTTCTGTTCGCCGACCTACGGGGGTTCACGTCTGCCTCGGACGGGGCGGAGCCGGAGGAGGTGGTCGGGGCGCTCAACGTGTACCTCGACGCCATGGTCCGGGCGGTGAACGAGGAGCGGGGGACCATCGACAAGTTCATGGGCGACTGCGTGATGGCGTTCTGGGGCGCGCCCCGCCTTACCGAGCACCATGCGCAGCACGCTGCTCGGGCCGGGATCAAGATGCTCGACTACATCGACGAGGCCGTGGCGGCCGGGAAGACGTCGGGTCTCGACGTGGCCGGCTGCGGGGTGGGCATCGACACCGGCGAGGCCGTCGTGGGGAACATCGGCTCATCCGATCGCCTCGACTACACGGTGGTGGGAGACACCGTGAACACGGCCAGTCGGCTGTGCGGAGTGGCCGGACCCGGCCAGATCGTTGTCACCGAGGAGTGCGCCGCGGAGCTCCGCGGCGAGTTCCGGATCGGCGATCTGCCGTCGCTCGAGGTGAAGGGGAAGGCCAAGCCGCTGCGGGTGTACCAGGTGCTCCGTGAGGGGGAAGAGGCGGCGGAGGTCATCGAGGGCGCGGTGCTCGAGTACAGCGAAGACAAGGGCCGCTTCGAGCAGACCGCGCCGGCGAAGGCCGCCGGGTACGCCCCGATCGAGCCCCGGCCCGAGGAAGAACCTGCCCCCGAGGCTCCGGCAAACCCCTAGGCAGAGGCAAGGGCCCGGCCGAGATCCTCGATCAGGTCGTCGGGGTGCTCGATGCCCACCGACAGCCGGATCAGCGTGGGCGGGACCTCCAGCGGTGAGCCGGCCACGCTGGCGTGGGTCATCGGGCCGGGCACCTCGATCAGCGACTCCACCCCGCCGAGCGACTCACCGAGGAAGAACAGCTCGGTGGCCTCGGCCATGCGGATGGTCTCCTCCGGCGAGCTCATCTCGAACGACACCATCCCGCCGAAGTCACGCATCTGGCGGGCCGCGACAGCGTGCTGCGGATGGTCGGGGAGCCCGGGGTAGTGCACTCGCGTCACCTTCGGATGTGACGACAGGAACTCGGCCACCCGCTTGGCCCCGCGGCAGTGGGCCTCCATCCGCACGGCCAGCGTCTTGACCCCGCGGAGCGCCAGGTAGCAGTCCATCGGGCCCGGCACCGCGCCCACCGCGTTCTGGAGAAACCGGAGCCGCTCCGCCGTCTCGGCGTCATTCAGCACCAGCGCTCCACCGATCAGGTCGGAGTGCCCGCCGAGGTACTTCGTCACCGAATGGACCACGGCGTCGGCGCCGAGCTCCAGCGGCTGCTGGAGGTACGGGCTGGCGAACGTGTTGTCGACCACACACCACGCCTCGGCCTGGTGGGCGATGGCCGAGACGGCTTCGATGTCGACAACCTTGAGGAACGGGTTCGTGGGCGTCTCCACCCAGATCACCCGGGTCTCGTCCCTCACGGCGCCCCGGACCGCGTCGAGATCGGTCATATCGACGGTGTCGAAGGCCACCCCCCAGTCGCTCAGCACCCGGGCAAGCAGCCGGTACGTCCCACCGTACACATCGTCGCCGAGCACCAGGTGGTCGCCGGGGCGGAGCCGGGCCAGCAGCAACGTGGTCTCCGCGGCCAGGCCCGAGGCGAACGACAGCCCGTGCGCGCCGTTCTCCAGCGCCGCCACCACCGTCTCGAGCGCCTCGCGCGTGGGGTTGCCGGCGCGGGCGTAGTCGTAGCGCTTCGGCTTGCCCACGGCCTCCTGCGCGTACGTCGAGGTCTGGTAGATGGGCACATTGACCGAGCCGAACTCCGGCTCGGGGTCCTGCCCGACGTGGATCGCCTTCGTCTCGAACCTCATCGGCTCAGGTCTGGGCTCGCCGGCTGTGGGCCAGGAACTCGAGGAGGTCGGAGCGGGTCAGCACCCCGAGGGTTCGCCCATCGTGGCTCACCACGACGGCGGGCGCGGACTGGAGGCGGTCGAACGCCACCTCGATCGGGTCGTCGCCCTCGACCAGCGGGAGCGGCGGCCCCATGACCTCGGCCACGTCGGCCTGGAGCGCGTCCGGGTCGCGGAAGATCCGGTCCAACAGGTCCCGCTCCTGGATGCTGCCGACCAGCGCCGTCACGTCCTCGCCGCCGTCCCGGGTCACCGGCGCCTGGGAGATGTTGAACTGCTGGAGCGTGTCCACGGCGTGGCGGACCTTCTCGTGCGCGCCGACGGCCACCACGGCCGGCAGCTCGCCGGGCTTCACGCCGAGGATCTCCCGCACGGCCACCACCTCGGGCCCCTCAACGAACCCGTACTGGCGCATCCAGGTCTCGGAGTACAGCTTCGACAGGTAGTTCCGGCCCGTGTCCGGGAGGATCACCA
Source organism: uncultured Actinomycetes bacterium (assembly GCA_937890785.1). Taxonomy (GTDB): domain Bacteria; phylum Actinomycetota; class UBA4738; order UBA4738; family CALAEC01; genus CALAEC01. Next base: position 2,100 of record CALAEC010000160.1, on the reverse strand, counting down.
CGATCGTGGCGTCCGGGCCGAGCTCGCGGCCGACCTCGAGCGCGGCGAACAGGGCCGTGCCGGAGGACCCCCCGACCAGGATCCCCTCCTCGCGGGTGATCCGACGGGCCCACAGGAACGAGTTGCGGTCCGACACGCGCACGTACCGGTCCACGACCGAGGGGTCGAAGGTCTCGGGCCAGAAGTCCTCGCCGATCCCCTCGACCAGGTACGGCCGTGCCGGCTCGTCGGGCGCCGAGAACAGCGAGCCCTCGGGGTCCGCGCCGACGATCAGCACGTCCGGCTTCCGCTCCTTGAGGTACCGCCCGATGCCCGTGATCGTGCCGCCCGTGCCCACGCCGGCCACCAGGACGTCGATCCTTCCCTCGGTCTGCTCCCAGATCTCCGGTCCGGTGGTCTCGTAGTGGGCCTTCGGGTTCTCCCGGTTGAAGTACTGGTTCGGCTGGAACGCGCCGGGGATCTCCTCGGTGAGGCGGTCGGCCACCTTGTAGTACGACTCGGGCGACTCCGGCGCGACCGCGGTCGGGGTGATCACCACCTCGGCGCCGTACGCTCGGAGCAGCGCCACCTTCTCCTGGCTCATCTTGTCCGGCATCACGAAGATGCACCGGTAGCCGCGGATGGCCGCGGCGATGGCCAGCCCGTGCCCGGTGTTGCCCGAGGTCGGCTCGACGATGGTCCCACCGGGCCTCAGGTGACCGTCCCGCTCGGCCGCCTCGATCATGCGAAGCCCGATGCGGTCCTTGACGCTCCCGCCCGGGTTCAGCATCTCCAGCTTTCCCAGCACCGTGCCCGGCACGTCCCTGGCCACTCGCTGGAGACGGACCAGCGGGGTGTGCCCCATGGCGTCGAGGAACGAGTCGAGGACCTCCACGGCACCTATGGTCGCATCGCCGGGCCGGTCAGACCAGCCGGTAGATGGCCCGGAGGTCGCTGAAGTACACGACGCCGTCGGGCGCGGCCTCGAGGGCCAGCACGGCCCGAGGGTGGGACAGCAGGACCCGCCGGCCGGTGACCGCGTCCCGGTCCGCGTTCAGGTCGAGCGCGTGGATCTTCTTGGTCAGGTAGGTGCCGTACAGGAGGTCGCCGTCGACCTCGGCGCCGAGGCCGCAGGCGTTGCAGAACGCCGCTCCGGTGGGAGCGGTCTGGGGGTTGATCCGCACCTCCGGCTGGACCGGCTTCGGGCCGCTCTCGGAGGTCCGGGGGCAGGCCGAGGACCCGCCCCACCCGTAGTTCCGGCCCGGCAGCACCAGGTTGATCTCGTCGTCGCAGGTCGGCCCGTTCTCGGTCTGCCACAGCCGGCCCGTCTGCGGGTCGAAGGCGAACCCGAACGAGTTGCGATGGCCGATCGAGAACGCCCGCCCCTTGGCGAAGGGGTTGTCGGACGGGCGCGAGCCGTCCTCCTCCATCCGGAGCACCTTCCCCGCCGGGTTGCGGACCCGCTGCGACCTCGACGGCACGCCGGCGTCTCCGGTGACGGCGTACAGCTTGCCGTCCGGGCCGAAGTGGATCGTGCCGCCGTCGTGGAAGGTGGTCGCCGGGATCGTGGCCAGGACCGTTCGCTCCAACCCGCCGGCACCCTTGCTCAGCCGGACGATCCGGTTCCGCTCGGGGCTCCGCTCGGTGTAGTAGACGAACACCCGCTCCTCGCCGGACTCCCATTGCGGGTCGAGGGCGATCCCCAGGACGCCCTGCTCGCCGACGCGGGCGACGTCCTTGATCTTCGCCCAGCGGGTGTCGCTCCCGGTGGCCAGGATCGCCCGGCGGATCTCGCCGGAGAACCGCTCGACGTAGAAGATCTCGTCGCCGGCCGGTGTGAACGTGAACGCGGTGATCCAGCACACCTTCGGCTTCTTGCACGCCACCACCCGTGCCCGCCCGACCGCGGCGGCCGGCTCGACCGGCTGCAGCGCGAACAGCGACGTCGCCACGAGCAGCAGCGCCAGGAGGCGTCGCGTCATGCCGAGTCCAATCGGTAGATCCCTTCGCTGTCGCTGAAGAATACCTGGCCGTTCGGGCGCCGGGCCACGGTGATCACCCCTGTCGCGTGGTCGTACAGCACCTGCTCCTCGACGACGTCGTCGCGTTCGGCGTCGAGCG
>CALAEC010000159.1 GCA_937890785.1 uncultured Actinomycetes bacterium | reverse complement strand
CCTCGGTGCCGATCACGATCCGCTCGTCGTTCAGCCGCTTCGCCTTCAGCTCGAACCGGGGCAGGCTGCCGTCCTCGGCCTTCTTCACCCCGAACCGGAGGCCCTCGTGGGCGTCGGCCAGCTCACTGCTCAGCCCGGCGATGATGGCGTCGGCGTCGACATCGGAGCCGGGGATCTCCACGAGGATCTCGATCTCGTCGCGGATCCCCTCCTCCGTGTACAGGTGGATCTGGAACTCGTCGATCTCCGGGTGCTCCCGGATGATGGCCTCGACGGCCCGCGGGTACACGTTCGTCCCCCGGACCAGCTTCATGTCGTCGACCCGGCCCCTGATCCCGCCCTCGTACAGGTCGAACGTCCGGCCGCACGAGCACGTCGACCCCGGCTGACGGACCACGAAGTCGCGGGTGCGGTACCGGGTCACCGGAACGAAGCCGCGGCCGAAGCTCGTCACCACGCGCTCCCCGAGCTCGCCGTACGGTACCGGCACGTCGGTCTCCGGGTCAACCACCTCCTCGATGTAGTGATCCTCGATGATGTGGGTGCCGCCGGGCTGGGCCTCGCACTCGAAGATCATGATCGTGCCGAGCTCGGTCATCCCCGCGGTGTCGCCGGCCTTGGCCCCCCACTGCTCCTCGATCAGCTTCTTCGTGGCCGGGATCGAGCCGGCCGGCTCGCCGGAGAGGATCAGGCGCCGCACGCTGCTGCCGGCCAGGTCGATGTCCAGCGTCTTGGCCTCCTGGGCCATCCGCAGCGCGTACGTCGGCGTGGAGGCCACCACCGTGGCCCCCATCTCCACGATCTGCTTGACCCGCTGGTCCGTGGTCATGGCGCCGCCGGGGAGCACCAGGCAGCCGAGCTTCTCCCCGGCGTAGTGGAGGCCCCAGAAACCGATGAAGGTCGCGTAGCCGAACGCCACGAACATCGTGTCGGTCGGCCGTACCCCGAACCCCCAGAGCCCGTAGCACCACATCTCCGCGATCCACTCCCAGTCCTTCATCCCGTCGAGGACCCGGATCGGGGTCTTCCCGGTGGTGCCCGAGGTCATGTGGTACCGGATCGCCTTCTCTGGCTCCTGGGCCAGCACGGTCCCGTAGGGCGGCCGCTCCTCCTGGCCCTGCATCCACTCCTCGCGGGTCATGAACGGGATGCGGCGGAGGTCGTCCAGCGACGAGATCGAGTCCGGGGTGACGCCGGCGTCGGCGAGGCGCTTGGCGTGCCATGGGACGTTCGCCGTGGCCCACTCGAGGAGGTTCCGGAGCTTACGGACCTGGAGCGCCTCGATGTCCTCGCGGGGCATCGTCTCGTGCCGCGGGTTCCAGTAGGGAGACTCGGCCATGCGCGACCTCCTGTTCCGTGCGGCCGTCATCGTACCGCGAGGCCCGGCGCGGGCCGAAACCGCCCTGCTATCGTCCGCGCGTGACCCCGTCTCCCGAGCAGGCCGCGCTGATCGACGAGGCCCGGCGCATCGGGCGGGACGTCCTCGAGCCGATCGCCTCGAGCGGCGAGCCCGGCCGAGTCAACCGGCCGCTGGTCGAGGCCCTCGGCCGCGAGGGCCTGCTCCCGCGCCTGTTCCCGGAGGACGGCGAGGTTTCGGCCACCACGCTGTGCCTTCTCCGCGAGGCCCTGGCCCGGGAGTCGACCGAGGCCGAGACGGCCCTGGCGCTCCAGGGCCTCGGGGCGTACCCGATGCTCCAGTCCGGGCCTCGCAAGCTCGTCGAGCGGTGGATCCCCGACGTCGCCGCCGGCCGGGCGGTGGCCGCGTTCGCGCTGTCCGAGCCAGCACACGGTTCTGACGCGGCCCGCATCGAGCTCGCCGCCGAACCAGACGGCGACGGATGGCGCCTGACCGGCGAGAAGACGTGGATCTCGAACGCCCCGGACGCGGATGTGTACACGGTGTTCGCCCGGACCACGCCCGACGCCGGCTCCAAGGGCGTCACGGCGTTCGCGGTGCCCGGCGACGCCGAGGGGCTGACCGGAGAGCCCCTGGAGCTCCTGGCGCCCCACGCGATCGGGCGACTCCGGTTCGACGGGGTC
>CALAEC010000158.1 GCA_937890785.1 uncultured Actinomycetes bacterium | reverse complement strand
TCAGGCTCCCTGCGGAAGAGATCTCCCCAGAATGCTCGACGATTCCTTCGAACCAGCCCCGGATGCGGCTGTTCGTTGGTGTTGCAGTGAGCCGGGCATCGGATCCACTAACCGTCCCAACGACGGACGGCGCTCAGCCGAGTTGTTGCGCGAGCCCGATGAGAAGTCCTCCGGGTCCCCTGATGTAGCAGAGCCGATACGCGTCTTCGTACTGGACCACTTCGCTGCTGACAAGCTGCGCGCCGCGCTTACGAAGCCGGGCGAGCGTCTCGTCAATGTCGTCCACGGTGAACATGACGCGTAGGTAGCCGAGAGCGTTCACCGGGGCGTTCCGGTGATCGGCGACCGCAGGGGGCGCGAGAAATCGCGAGAGCTCGAGCCGGCCGTGGCCGTCCGGCGTGCGCATCATGGCGATCTCGACGCGCTGGTCGCCCAGTCCAGTGACGCGCCCTGCCCACTCTCCTTCGATCATCGCTTGCCCTTCGAGCTCGAGGCCGAGCTCGCGGAAGAACTCAATCGTCGCCGATAGGTCGTCGACGACAATGCCGACATTGTCCATCCGTCGAAGCGCCATGTGCATCCTTTCTCTCGTCATGTCCTTCTCGTTCTTGACCACCCTGAGGCGCGGATCTCATCGGTCGCGCCAAGCTCCGCGGTGCAAGGTCGCTCTGCCTCACAGCCCGCGAGGGAGGAGTGGCGCTGCGGCTCGACGGTGATACGGCGAGCCGACCGTCGTCAAACTCACCGTCTCACGCATAGCTCGCGCCGACAATGAGACATCTCCCAGCGCGACGGTTCGATGCCCAGTTCCTTCGGCAGAGCGATCGGTACACCGCTTCATGCCGGTTTGCAGGGCCTTCCGTTGTCAGCCTGACAACGGCTGAAATGGGCGGAACTGCGCTGGAACCGACCAGGGCTCCGGTCCCCACAGAGTTCCCGAGAAGTTCCCCGTCCCCGCTGTCAAGGTCCGGGACTCAGGTCAACGCGGTCCCTACGAGCGCGTGATAACGCTCGTGGCGATGCCGCCGGTCGCGGCGGCCACGTCTTCGGCCTGGAACCCGTCCCGGACGAACCCGGCGACGGTCGGTCCGCTGCCGACCATGAGCGCTCCGACGGCGCCGGCCTCCAGCAGCCGCTTCTTCGCCACGTTGACTTCGGGATGCCGGGCGGCCACCGGACCATCCAGGTCGTTGGACAGCAGCGACCCAGCCCGTTCCACCTCGCCAGACCTGAGGGCCTCCACAAGCGGCTCTGGATCCGGGCCGGGAGGGCCACCGTCTTCGTCCCACCACCGGTAGGCGTCGGCGGCCCGAACCGCGAACGGCTGGGTCAGCAGCACCCACCACGTCCTGGGCACCTCGGCGGGCTCCACGATGTCGCCTCGTCCCCCGACCAGGACCGGCCGGACCTCGACCAGGGCGGGAACATCCGAGCCGATCCCGGCGGCTACCTCCCTGAGGCGGTCCGCCCTCCCATCCATCCCCCACAGCCTGGCCAAGGCCCGGAGGGTGGCGGCGGCGTCGGCGCTGCCCCCGCCGAGGCCCGCGGCCACGGGGATCTGTTTCGTGAGCAGCAGCTCGGCGCTCGGCTCCCGGCTCTCGGCCTCGGCCAGGGCGTGGGCGGCCCGGACCACCAGGTTGTCCTCCCGCCGGGGAACGTCGGCGGCGCACTCGCCCACCACGGTCAACAGCAGCCGCTCAGCTCGGCGAGCCTGGACCCCGTCGGCCAGCGTGATCGGCAGGATCAGCGATCGGATGTCGTGATAGCCATCCTCCCGCCGGCCCAACACGTTCAGAAAGAGGTTGAGCTTCGCCGGGGCCGGTTCCGAGACGGCCCCGGTCTCACCCATCCAGCGCCTCGGTCAGCCTGGCGAACGCGTCGAGGCCGAGCGTCTCGGCCCGGGCCCGAGGATCGATCCCCGCCGACGACAGCACCTCTCTGGCCCGAGCCCGGTTCAACCCCCGGCGGACCAGCGCGGTGGTCATGGTCTTCCGCCGCTCCCGGAACCCCTCCTCGATCAGGCCGAACAGCCGGTTGGGCGCGACCTCCACCGGTGCCGGCCGGCGGTCCAGGCGCAGCAGGACCGACTCGATCTTCGGCTCCGGCCAGAACACCGTCGGTCGGATCCGCCGCAGCACCCGGACATCGGCGTAATAGGCCACCTTCAGGCTGACCGCGCCGAACGCCGGCCCGCCCGGCGCAGCGGCGAGCCGCTCCCCGACCTCGCGCTGGACCATCACCACGAACGGATCGACGGCCGGCGCCCGCGCGAGGAGCTCCAGCACGATCGGCACGGCGGCGTGGTACGGGAGGTTCGAGGCCATCCGCCAGGGACCCGAGCCGAGGAGCTCCGGCCAGTCGGCGGCCAGGGCGTCGGCGACCACGACCCGCACCGAGAGCCCCGGGACCACTTCCTCCAGGGCCGCCGCGACCCGCCGGTCGGTCTCCACCGCCAGCACCTCGGCCCCGGCGCCGGCCAGGGCCACGGTCAGGGACCCGAGCCCCGCGCCGACCTCGAGGAACCGCTCCCCGGGCCCGGCGCCCGCCTCCCGGGCGATGGCCCGGGCCAGGTTCGGATCCGCCAGGAAGTGCTGCCCGAGCGACTTGCGAGGCCGGATGCGGTGCCGCCGGGCAAGGTCAACGAGCGTTCGGCGGGTGAGGCCGCTACCAGGCGATACGGGCGTTGATGGTCCCGACCCCGAGAGGCGCCAGCTGGGCGAAGGCGTCGTCGGAGAGGTCGATGATCCGTCCGGAGACGTAGGGGCCACGGTCGTTGATTACCACAACGACGGAACGCCCAGTGGCGGTGTTGGTCACCTTCACCTGGGTCCCAAACGGCAGGGTCTGGTGGGCGGCGACCATCCCGGAGCGGTGGTACCAGGAGGCCACCCCCGTCTGGATGTGCGGAGGCCGAGTGCCCTCCACGACGACCTGGGTCACCGGCTGGCGAACGGTCTCGGTTCGAAGCAGGGTCCGGGCCACCTCCGTGCCGTTCTCCAGGGTGACCTCGTAGATCCGCCGAAGGGCGCCCGGGACCCCGGCCCGCTCCATCCGGCGGATGCCCAGCATCAGCTCGTTCGTCTTCCTGACCTCGGTCGTGTAGGGGATCGGCTGCTGGACCGCGACCTCCCGCCGGGTGACCCTGATCACGGTCACCCGAAGGTCCTGCCGGAGCTCGGTCCGGGGCTTCGGCACGACCCGGTCCTCGTCGCGGAGAACGATTCCCAGGCTGTCCAGCAGGCTCCCCACGTCCTCGGCGTTCGTCACGACATCCCGGACCCGCCCGTCGGCCGACAGGGTCACGCTGACCGCGGGGTCGTACACGATGACGTCGCCGTCCTCGACCTCGGCCCCCCGGGAGGGCTCCAGGGTCCCGTGGCGAGAGATCCGCACGTTGACCTGCTCCATGACGTCCTTCACGGTGGTGTCGCCGGTTACGTGGATCGTCCGCTCCACGTCGTCGACCAGGACCGTGACCTCTTTGGCCAGCAGGACCTGGACCTCCATCCCCTCGGCGAGCGAGGCCGCCAGCCCCGGGGTGATCTGGTCGTGGCGATCGACCGGGATCCCCTCCTGCTCGAGGAGCCCCCCCACGTCTGAGGCCAGCGTCCCCACGGTCCGGGGGGCGCCGTCGACCACCAGCGTGACCTCCTTCGAGAGGCGGAGGAACGTGACGCCGGCCACGGCGATCAGCAGGACGAACGTCCCCAGGAGGCCGGGGAAGCGCGTCCGGCGCACCCTGCTCGCTCGTCCCGGTATCGGCGGGGGGGAAGGACGGGCGGCCCGCCTGGCGACGCGATGTCGTCCGGGCAATGCGCGGCGAACCCTAGCAACCCTCAACCCGGGGTGCAAACTCGGGTCCGAACGGAGGTTCGTTGTGGATACTTCGGGCGCCGCGGTGGATTACTCGGGGAGTCCGAAGGCGGTTCTGGCGTTCCGAGTCGTGCGCACGGCCACGTCGGCCATGGCTTCGCCGCGCGCCGCGGCCACCGCGGTCACCACCTCGGCCACGTTCCGCGGTGCGTTGGGTCGTCCCCGGAGGGGCTGGGGCGCCAGGAAAGGGCTGTCGGTCTCCACCAGGAGCAGGTCGTCGGGTACGGATGCCGCCGCCTCGCGGAGGGACTCGTTCTTCGGGTACGTCACGTTCCCCGCGAAGGAGCAGGAATACCGGCGCGTCGCTGCCTCGCGCGCCACGGCGGCGTCGCCGGAGAAGCAGTGCAGGATCACCTGCTCGACGGCCTCCTCCTCGAGGATCCGAAACACGTCGGGCCAGGCGTCGCGGACGTGGACCACCAGCGGCTTGCCGGTCTCCCGCGCCAGCACGCAGTGCGCCCGGAAGGCCCGCTCCTGCTCCTCGGGGCCGGATCGCATCCGGTAGTGATCGAGCCCGGTCTCCCCCACGGCCACCACCCGGGCGTCGTGGGCCAGCTCCTCGATGGCCGCCCCCGCCGCCGCGTCAAACGCTTTGGCATCGTGGGGGTGGAGGCCGGCGGTGGCGAACACGCCGGGGAGCGCGTCGGCCAGCTCCCGGGACCGCCGGCTCGAATCGGCGTCGATCCCCACGCACACCAGCCCCACGAGGCCGGCCGCGCGCGCCGCCTCCACCGCGGCGGCCGGATCCTCCTCCATCAGGAACAGGTGGCAGTGCGAATCGAAGAGGGGACCCTCGACCACGGGTCGAGACCTTACCCCTCGAGCCGAGGGAACAGCGCGTCCCCCCGACGCACCCGCGTGCCGGGTGCGATCGCCCCCCACGAGGCGGCCTCCGGGAGCCGCTGGTCCTCCAGCGCGGAGTCGATCCCCAGCTGCTCCCACAGCCTGGCCGCGGCCCGCGGCATCACCGGCGAGATCATCACGGCGATGATCCGGAGCGCCTCGGCCGAGGCGTACAGGCACGCCTCCAGCTCCGCCCGGCGGGCTTGGTCCTTCGCCAGGGCCCACGGGGCCACCTCGACCAGGTACCGGTTCACCTCGCCCACGCACCCCCACACCGCGGCCAGACCCCCGGTCAGGTCCATGGCCAGGACCCGCTCGTCGTACTCGGCGGCGGCGCCCCGAGCCGCCTCGGCCAGCCGGACCTCGGGGCCGTGCGTGCGTGGCGGCTGGGGGACCCGCCCGCCGACGTACTGATCGAGCATCGCCAGGACCCGGGAGGCCAGGTTGCCGAGGTCATTGGCCAGGTCCGCGTTGTACCGAGCCACCATCGACTCCCACGAGAACGACCCGTCCTGCCCGAACTGGATCTCCCGCAGGAAGTAGTAGCGGTACGCGTCGACGCCGAAGTGGTCCACGAGCTCGAACGGGTGGATGCCGGTCAGCCGGGTCTTCGACATCTTCTCCCCGCCGACCAGCAGGAAGCCGTGGGCCCACACCTGCCGGGGCGGCTCCACTCCTGCCGCCATCAGCATGGCCGGCCAGTAGATCGCGTGGAACCGGAGGATGTCCTTCCCGATGAAGTGGACGTCGGCGGGCCACATCCGCTCGAACCGGGCGGGGTCCTCCGCGTACCCGGCCGCGGTGACGTAGTTCGTCAGCGCGTCGAACCACACGTAGCAGACGTGCTTCGGGTCCCACGGCAGGGGCACCCCCCACGCGAAGGAGGTCCGGGAGATCGAGAAGTCCCGGAGCCCGCCCTTGATCGTCGAGAGGACCTCGTTCCGCCGGGCCTCCGGCTCCACGGCTTCGGGGTGAGCCTCGTAGTGCTCCAGGAGCCGGTCCTGATACGCGGAGAGGCGGAAGAAGTAGTTCTCCTCGGACACCGCCTCGACGGGGCTGGCGTGGATCGGGCACAGGCCGTTCACCAGCTCGTCCTCCGTGTAGTAGGCCTCGCACGAGACGCAGTACAGGCCCTCGTAGGTCCCGAGGTAGATGTCGTCCCGGCCGTTCTCGTACACGGCCGTGAGGAGCTTGGTCACCGCCTTCTCGTGCCGGGGCTCGGTGGTGCGGATGTAGTCGTCGTAGGCGACGTCGAGCCGCTCCCACACCTCGCGCCACCGCGGCTCCATCCGATCGACGAACTCTTGGGGCTCCAGGCCCTGGTCCCGGGCCGCCTGCGGCACCTTCTTCCCGTGCTCGTCGGTCCCGGTGAGGAAGAAGGCCTCCTCGCCGCGGAGCCGGTGGTAGCGGGCCACGAAGTCGGTGGCCACGGTGGTGTAGGCGTGCCCGATATGCGGCACGTCGTTCGGGTAGTAGATGGGCGTGGTGACGTAGAAGACGTCCTTGGGCATCGCGGCGATTGTCCCACGAGTTCAGCGACGCCGGAGCGACGCCTCGTACAGCTCGCGCCTCGACACGCCGGCCTCCTCGGCCACTCGGGCCGAGGCCTCCTTCCGCGACCAACCCTCGGCTGTGAGCGCCTCGACGCGGTCGCCGAGGGCCTCCAAGTCGGCGTCGTTCCGTTGGGGCGCGCCTTCGATCACCACCACGACCTCGCCGAGGACCTCGTCGGCCAGCCGGGAGGGGAGCTCGGACAGGCGGCCCCGAAGCACCTCCTGGTGCATCTTGGTCAGCTCGCGGACGACCGCGGCCCGACGGTCCCCGAGCGCGGCCAGGGCGGCGGGGAGGAGGTCGCGCACCCGCCGGGGAGATTCGAACAGGACCAGCGTCCTCGGATCGTCGGCCAGCGAGGCCAGCCTGGTTCGCCGCTCCCCCTCCTTGCGCGGGAGGAACCCCTCGAAGACGAACCGGGCCGTGGGCAGCCCGGAGATCACCAGGGCGGCCAGGGCCGCCGAAGGGCCGGGGACCACGTCGACGGCGATGTCCTCGGCCACGCAGGCCACCACCAGCCGGTAGCCGGGGTCGGACAGGCCGGGCATGCCGGCGTCGGAGACGACGGCCACGTCGCGACCGGCCCGGAGGTGGTCGAGGAGGAACGGGACCTGCCGGCGTTCGTTGCCCTCGTTGAAGCCGACGAGCCGGCGGGCGGGAACGCCGAGGTGTGAGAGGAGCTTCCGCGTCCGCCGCGGGTCCTCGCAGGCGATCACGTCGGCCGCCTCGAGCGTGCGAGCGGCCCGCTCAGAGACATCCCCGAGGTTGCCGATCGGGGTCCCCACGAGCCACAGCGTGCCGGGCATCGCGCCCATTATCCGGCCGGGCCGGACGCCGCTCAGGCCTCGGCGTGCGGTGGCATGAACGCCGGCAGGATCGCCGAGAGGAGCGGGGCGATCCAGCGATCCTCGACGGGCCGGCCGCCGGAGAGGATCGCCCTGACCGCGGATCCGGCCGCCGCGGACTCGGTGATGCCGACGTGCGTGGCGACGATGTCGAAGGTGGCGTCCTCGGGCAGCTCTCGCCCTTCGGGAGCGACGATGGCGTCGGCGCTGGCGAACAGCAGCACGCCCGTCGTCCCGGTTGGGAGCGGTTCCCCGAACACCTCCTCCAGGCCGTTTGTCCGGGCCAGCGTCTCCCGGGCCAGCGGCGAGTCGGGGTCGAACGTCCCGAAGCCGAGCACCCGCGAGAACCACGACACCACCCTGAGGGCATCGGCCCCGATCCGGCCGGGCCCGTCGACGCGAGGCGGCGGGTAGCCCACCGGCGAGTGCGGGAACCCCCCCAGCGCGACCAGCGCCACGACGCCCTCGGCGCGCCCGCGAGCGGCCGCCCGCCACGCGATCACCGCGCCCTGGGAGTGGGTGACCACCACGATCGGCGCCCCGCCGGTCTGCTCGCGGATCGCCGCGAGCTGGGCGTCGAACGCGTCGACGAGCAGGCCGATCGGCGCCTGCGTGGCCCGGGCGGCGTACGGACGGTGGAGCCGGATGGGACACGCCGCCTCGCCCTGCGGAGCGTCGCCGTCGGGGCCGCGGTACGAGAAGTAGAACACCCGCTCGCACGAGAACCCGAGAGCTGCGGGGTCGATCCGGAACGCCGCCCCCTGCCCGGTCTCGGTGTCCACGCCGGGGACGATGAACAGCGACGCGTCGGACGCCACCGGCGCCTGCGCCCTCGCCGGCGGGACGACGAGCGCCGCCGCCAGCAGGAACCCGGTGGCGACCTTCGCCCATGTGTGGGCGCGCCGGTGCCCGGGGCGAGGAGCCACCAGCCGGGACAGCACCACCCCCGTCAGCACGGCGGACAGCACCACGGCGACCGGCGCCCCCCACGGTCGGAGCCGTCCGAGGGCGCCGACCCCCGTCAGGACGATCAGGTAGCCGATCACCAGCGCGGTTTGACGAAGGCGGGTCCCGGGGCGGGCCAGCCGGCGGACCGACAGGATCACAGCGATCAGCACGGCCAGGGCCACCCCGAACCACGCGTACCACGCGTACAGGGAGGCGAGGCCGGCGAACGTGAACGCGCCCGCGACGGCCAGTGGGACCAGAGCGGCAACGTAAAGACGGGCCGCGTACCCGAAGGCCACCCGCGGCGATCGGGTCACCCCCAACGTGACGAACAGAGCCCCCAGGAGCGCCATCCGGACGACGAGGGACGCCGCCAGGCCGAGAGCCAACTGCGGGTAGCCGGGCGCGCGAGCCACGAGCACCCGGAGGTCCATGGCCAAGTCGAGCGGCGGGAGGGCCACGGCATGGGCCAGCCCGGGCCAGTTCGGCATCGGGCCGACCGCCACGAGCAGGAGGGTCACGACCGTCAGGGCTCCGAGCGGCCACCACCGGGCCGCCGCGGTCCGGAGCCGGGACTCGGTGGCCGGCCTATGCACGGAACCGGAACGTGAGGACGTCGCCGTCGCCGACCGGGTGGTCCCGCCCCTCGATCCGGACCGCGCCTCGGTCCCGGGCCGCCGCCACCGACCCGGCCTCGATCAGCGAGTCGGCCGGGACGACCTCCGCACGGATGAACCCGCGGGCCATGTCCGTGTGGATCTCCGCAGCGGCGTCCACGGCGGTGGCGCCGCCCGGCACCAGCCAGGCTCGGCACTCGCTCGATTCGATCGAATAGAACGTGATCAGGCCGAGGAGCCGGCGGGCGGCCGCGGCGATCCGGGCCGTGCCCCGCTCGCGGACGCCGTAGGCGTCGAGGAGCTCGGCGGCGTCCTCGTCGGTCAGGTCCTCGACCTCCTCCTCGAGCTTGGCGCACACCGCCACGACCTCCGCCCCGGCCGGCAACGCCGCGCGATAGCTCGCCACAGCTTCGACGGGGCGCCCGGCGTCGTCCTCGCCGATGTTGAGGACCAGCAGCATCGGCTTCGCCGTGAGGAGGAACTGGTCGTGGAGCCGGTCCAGGTCCTCGGCCGACACCGCATCGCGGACAGGGGACCCGCGTTCCAGCGCCGCCACCGCCCGGGCCAGCGCCTCGGCCCGCTCCCGCTCGGCCCGATCGCCGGTGCCGGCCGCTCGGCGCTCCGCCCGGCCGGCCCCCGCCGAGGCAGTCTCGAGGTCGGCCAGTGCCAGCTCGGTGAGAAGGGTCTCCAGGTCCCTGGCCGGGTCGACCGATCCCTCAGGGTGCGGCGCGGCCTCCGTCTCGAACGCCCGAAGGACCAGCAGGAGCGCATCCATCTCGCGAACGTGCCCCAGGAAGCGGTTGCCCAACCCCTCGCCCCGGTGGGACCCGCGCACCAGGCCGGCGATGTCGACGATGCGGATGTGCGCGGGGACGACCCGCTCCGGGCGGAGCACCTCGGCGAGGCGCTCCAGCCGCTGGTCGGGGACCACCGCCTCCCCCACGTTCGGGTCGACCGTGGTGAAGGGGTGGCCGGCCACCTGGGCGTGGGCTCTGGTCAACGCGTTGAACAGCGTCGACTTGCCGGCGTTCGGAAGTCCGACGATGCCGACCCGGAGCACGAGGCAGGTTCTATCCTGGGAGGCCGACCCGTGCCAGCCATGAGCAGCCCCCGATCGGCCGCGCTGGTCATCGCCGCGGTCACGCTCCTCGCGGGCGTCACGCGCTTCGCCGACCTCGGCCGGCCGGATCGGAAGGTGTTCGACGAGGTCTACTACGCCAGCGACGGGTGCTGGTACGCGGGGATCGACTACCGGGAGTGCGACCTCGAGGCCGACGTGGAGCGGTCCTGGGTCCACCCGCCGCTGGGAAAGCAGCTCATCGCGCTGGGGGTCGACGCCTTCGGGAACCGCCCCCTCGGGTGGCGGGCCGCTTCGGCCGTGGCCGGGACGGTCACGGTGGCACTCGTCGGCGTCCTCGGGTTCCTGCTGTTCGGGTCGGCACTGTGGGCCGGGCTGGCCGCGCTCCTGGCCTCGACCGAGCACCTCCTGTTCGTCCAGTCGCGCATCGCCATGCTCGACATCTTCCTGGCGCTGTTCGTCGTCCTGGGCTTCACGCTGCTGGTCGCCGACCGGAGGCGAGCCGATCGCGCGGTCGAACGGGAGGACGGCGGCGCGTCCCCGGTTCGGCGGTGGCGGCCGCTGCTGCTCCTCTCGGGCGCCTCGTTCGGGGCCGCCGTGGCCGTGAAGTGGTCGGGCGTGCTCGCTCTGGCCGGCGCGGCGATCCTCGCGGTGGCCTGGGCCCGATCGCGGGCCGCCGGCTGGGAACGGCCGCTGGCCACGGGGCTCAGGCGTGAGGGGCCGATCCTGTACCTCGGCCTGCTGATCGTGCCGCTGCTGGCCTACTCGCTGAGCTGGATCCCGTGGCTGGCCGACCGCGGCTTCGACCTGGTCGAGTGGGTCACGCACCACGGCGACATGGCCGGGTACCACCTCACCCTCGACACGGTCGGGGAGGACGGGAAGCCGATCCACCCGTACATGTCGGCCGCGTGGACCTGGTTCCTGCTCCTCCGTCCGGTGGCGTACTTCTGGCGCGGCGATCCGGCGTGCTGCACGGAGATCCTCGGGATCGGGAGTCCCGCGCTGTTCTGGGGCGCCCTGGTGTTCCTACCGTACCTGGCGGTTTCCTGGCGGGCGCGACGGGACTGGAGGGCCGGGGCGATCCTGGTGCCGGTGCTGAGCCAGTTCCTGCCCTGGCTCCTGGTCAGCCGGCCGTTGTTCCTCTTCTACATGGTCCCGGTGGCGCCGTTCCTGGCCCTCGGCGCCGTGTACGCGATCCGCGACGTGGCCCGGGCCGGAGCGTCACGGTGGATCACGGCGCCGGCCGCGGCGGTGATGGCGGCGGTGGCGGTCGGGGTGTTCGTGTTCTTCTGGCCGGTGCTGACCGGGGAGACCATCTCGCAGGAGGCCTGGTGGGACCGGATCTGGTTCTACCGCGGCGAGGGTCGCCTGCCGAACTGGGTGTGATGGTCACGCGCAGGCGGTTCGAGCAGCTCGCCGCCGAGGCGATCGACGAGCTTCCGGCGTGGGTTCTCGAGCGGTTCGACAACGTCGAGGTGGTCGTGGAGGACGAGCCGCCACCCGGCCAGTCCTTGCTGGGCCTGTACGAGGGCGTGCCGCTCACCCATCGGGGCGAGAGCTACACCTGGGCGCTGCCCGACCGCATCACGCTGTTCCAGCGGCCGATCGAGCACGCCGCTCGGGTGACCGGCGATCGCGCCCTGAAGCGCGTCATCGCGGACACCGTGATCCACGAGGTGGCCCACTTCTTCGGGATCAGCGACGAGCGCCTCCGAGAGCTCGGCCGCGACTGACCTCGCTAGGATGGCCGAATGGCACGGATCACCCTCGTCCAGGGGGACATCACCGAGCAGGACGTCGACGCCATCGTGAACGCGGCGAACTCCAGCCTCCTGGGCGGCGGCGGGGTCGACGGCGCGATCCACCGACGGGGCGGGCCGGCGATCCTCGATGAATGCCGCCGGCTTCGCGCCGAGCGGTACCCCGACGGCCTCCCGACCGGCCGGGCCGTGGCCACCACCGCTGGCGACCTGCCGGCCCGGTGGGTGATCCACGCCGTCGGGCCGGTGTACTCGAGGTCCGAGGACCGATCCGGCCTGCTGGCCTCGTGCCACGCCGAGTCCCTTCGGGTGGCCGACGAGCTCGGCGCCCGGATCGTGGCCTTCCCCGCGATCTCAACTGGCGTCTATCGCTACCCCGTCGAGGAGGCCGCGGAGGTCGCGGTCGGGGCCGTTGCCGATGCCGAGACCGAGGTCGAGGAGGTCCGGTTCGTGCTCTTCGACGAGCCGACCTACCGGTCGTTCGAGCGAGCGCTTCAGGAGGCCCGCCGCTGAAGCGGACGGCCGCGGCCCTCCTCGTTGCCGCGGCGCTCCCCACCCTGCCCGGCCCCGCCTCGGCCCGATCGGCCGGGCCCGAGCCGATCTATAGGGTGGTCGTCTCGGTCCGGACCAGCGCCGCCGCCGTCCGCATCGCCGCGGTCCGGCCGGCGACCTTGATCCGCGCCGAGGCCCGGCCCGCCCGCGGTGACCGAGCGGCCGAGCTGCGGGGGTTCGGCCGGGGGCCGCTCGTGCTGATCCGGCGCGCCGGCGCCGCCCGGGCCACAGCCAGGTTCGTGCTCGCCCTGACCCCCGGCGGCGGCCGCCGGGTGGTGTTCCGGGCTCGGGTTAACGCCGGCGGGAGCACCTCGATCCGGATCCGCAACGCCAACGTCCCCCCGGCCCGGCCGGTCGGTTCGGTTCGACTGGACGGGCCGGGTGTCCGCCGGCTCGCGGTGCCCACCTCGGTTCTGGCCGCCCGCGGGCCCGCCCCGGGCACCGAGCCGCTCCCCCCGACGGTCCTGGCCTTCTACTACCCCTGGTACGAGGTGGCCGACTGGAGTGGCGGCAAGCCGATCGCCCCCGACAACGTCAACCCTCACCCGTACGACAGCGCCGACCCCGCCGTGATCGACCGGCACCTCCAGCAGGCCATCGCCGCGGGCATCGACGGGTTCATCGTGTCGTGGTGGGGCGGCGACTCGGGTTGGGCCGCCAACGCGGCGACCCTGGAGTCTCGGATCCCGCCGGGCTTCACGTTCGCGCTGTATCTCGAGGTGTTCAGCCCGGCGTTCCGGAGCGAGGCCGACCTGACCCGCGAGATCGACCACGCCCTCGACACGTTCGGCACGTCAGAGCACTACCTGCGGATCGACGGGCGTCCGCTCCTCTACGTGTTCTCCAGCCACAACGTCATGCGGGAACTCGGCGCCGGCAAGCACCCGAGCTACCGGGAGGTATGGCGGCATGTGCTCGAAGGGCTGGCCCAGGAAGGCCACGACCCGGTGCTGATCGGCGAGGGCCGCCCGTTCGACGTCGAGGACTTCGGCGTGTTCGACGGCATGCACGTGTACGGGACCGAGGACCCCGCGCTCACACCCGTCCGGAACCGAGAGATGGCCCTGACCGCCCGGGCCTGGGCCGCGGTGCACGGCGGCGAGCGGAAGATCTGGGGGGCCTCGATCATCCCGGGCTACGACGACCGGCACATCCCCGGCCGAAAGCCCGAGTACTTCCCTCGCGACGGCGGGGCGCTCTACGAGGCGCAGTGGGCCTCGGCAACCGACAGCCGGGCCGACCAGGCCCTGATCGTGTCGTTCAACGAGTGGATGGAGACCACGAATATCGAGCCCAACGCGGCCTGGGGCGACCAGTACCTCGAGCTCACCAAGGTCCTGGCCGCCCGCTATCGCGACCGCTGAGAAGCTACGAGATCGTCGCCGACCCCGTCATCTCGGGGTGGTACTTGCAGGTGATGTCGTAGGTCCCGGCGTCGAGCCCGGACAGGTCGATCGAGGCATCCTCGCCGGGCTGCACGTCCTGGTCGATGTCGCCGTCGGGAAGCGTGAAGCTGTGGAGCGCCTGACCGTCGTTCGTCACCGTGAGGGTGGTCGATGCGGCCGTGAACGACGACGGCTGGAACTCGTTGTCCACCATCGTGATCGAGTCGGTGCTGCCGCCGTCTCCACCGTCCCCGTCGCCACCGCAGGCCACGCCGAGCATGGCCACCGCTGCGACGACGATCGCGATCCGTACGAAGCGCATGGTTGAGTCCTCCTTCCTCGGGGATCCACCTAATCCTATCCGCGCGGCCCCGTGTCTATCCGCGGCCGCTCGTGGGTACGTTCCCGGCGAAACCGGAAAGGAGGCGCCATGGGGGGCGAGAAGGACAAGGCCGAGGGCACCTTGGAAGACGCCAAGGGCACGGTCAAGGAGAAGGCCGGCGAGGCGACCGGCGACCGGAGCACAGAGGCGGAGGGCAAGGTCGACCAGGCGAAGGGGAAGCTCAAGAAGGCCAAGGGCGAGGCCGAGGAGGCCGGCGAGGAAGCCCAGGACAAGATCAACGAGGCCTTCGAGTAAGGGGAACCCGCTCGGCCCGGCCGGTGTAGCAGGGGTGAACCGGACCGGGAGGGCCGAGCGATGCGGAGCGTGCTGGTGCGCGGCGGCCTCGCCGCCGCGATCGTGATGGCCTCGACGATGTGGGCATGGCCCGCATCGGCGGGCGGCGGGTGCCACCAGGAACGCAATACGGAGGGCCAGGGGGACACCGTCACCATGTCGAAGGCGTGCTTCGAGCCGGGCGTCCTGCGGGTGGATCCCGGGACGGAGGTCACCTTCGTCAACCAGGATCCCATCACCCACAACGTCAGCGGCACGGGATGGGGGTACTACGAGGAAATGAACCGGGGTGACGCCTTCCGGGCCACCTTCGACGAGTCCGGCGTCTACCCGTTCGCCTGCATGTATCACCCCGGCATGACCGGAGCCATCGTGGTCGGGGACGGCATCGGTCCCGGCTCGGAGGTCGCGGTCGGATCACTCGACACGGCCGACTCCGGGCCGGCGGGCACGGCAGCCCGTCCAGCGGCCGTCGGCTCTGGCGGGACCTCGGCGGTCGGATGGGCCGTGGGCGGGGCCGGTGGCTTCGTCCTCGGGGCCGGCGCTGCGATGCTCCTGCGCCGCCGGCGGACCGCCGCGGCGTAGGGATCCCCCTCGAGGAGGGCTGAGGTGGCGGCCTCAGCCCTTCTCGTGCTTCACGAGGTAGTCGATGTAGATGGGCCGGAAGGCCTCGGCCTCCTCGGCGGTATCCGGGTTCAGGACGTCGGCGACGCGCTCGGAGAGGCTGAGGACGTCGACGTCCGCCTCACCTCCGTGGCCGGCCGCCGCCTCGGCTGCCGGTGCCGACTCGAGGAGGTTCCAGAAGAAGCGCACGTCGAGCCGGCGCCGGGCCAGCCGGAACGCCCGGTCCTGGAGCTCCTTCGTGGAGAGCCCCTCGAGCTCCTCCGCGGTCGGCACGCCAGCATCCTAGCCCGACCGACCGCCCCGCTCAGGGCGTCAGTCGAACAGGTCGCAGAACGCTCCGAGCAGCGCCGGGTCGGTGACCGAGAACGGGTTGATCTCCCGGATCGGGTGCATCCCGCTCGACTGGAGCAGCTCGGCGGGATTGAGTCGCACCACGAACCGGCCCACATCGAGGAGGAAGTCCTCGGGACCTGTCACCCGGACCGACAGTCCGTTGTCCTCGATGATGATCGTTCCGTCCTCGACGAACAGCACCCGCTCGACGAACGCGGTCCTGGGCAGCTCCACGACCTCGCCGGTGGCCTCGTTCGTCACCGTGCCGGCCTCGCGCACCTGCACTTGAATCCGGGTGAGCGTGCCGTTCTCGTCGAAGAACCGCGTGATCCGAGCGTCCCCGGTGAACTCCCACGAGAGTGGGAAGCCGCAGGCCTGGCCCTGATCGACGACCGAGCCCGAGAACGTCACTTCCTGGACCGTCGGCGGCACGGCCGAGGCAGGCAGGGCCATCCCCAGGACCAAGAGTCCCGTCGTCGGGACGAGTCGCACTAGACGTGGCATGGTGGTCCTCCTCTCGCGGGCACGGCGGCAGAATCGTCGCAGATCCTACCAAATCGCCTCGGAGCGACCTCCGGCGCCCCCATCGGCGAGAATCCGCGACGTGAGACGGCTGGCGGTTGGTCTGATCGCGGTCCTCTTGCAAAGCACGCCGGCCGTGGCCGGGGACTGGGGATCCGACCTGGCGGTCCATCTGAGCGCGCCTGCCGCCGTGGCAGTGCCGAACGAGATCCGCATCATCGCCACCGTGACGAACCTCGGCCCCGACCACGCCTCCGGGCTCCAGCTCGAAGTGGTCCTTTCGGACGGACTCGTTCCGATGGCCGTCCATCAGGGCCCGTGGGACTGCGCCATCGCTCCCGCGGTGACGTGCTCCATGGATACGCTTCCGGCGGGCACGGCTGCCGATGTCAGCGTGGACGCGGCGACTGTCAAACCCGGAGCGCAGCTCACGAGGGCCACGGTGGTCCAGCCATCACCCGATCCGGATCCGACCAACGATGCCGGGACCGCCGTGGTGGAGGCCTGGGGGCGTCCCTGCGGGTCCATCGGCACCGCGGACGCCGACACGCTGAAGATCACCACCCGCGGCGGTGTGGCCTGCGGGTTGCGCGGCGACGACGTGCTCGTCGGAGGCCGCGGACGGCAGCACCTGTTCGGCGGGCCGGGACGGGACGCCCTGGGCGGCGGCGTCGGCCGCGACCGGCACGACGGCGGGCCGGGTCGGGACGCGTGCGCGTTGCAGGGACCGCGCTGCGAGGCCCGTGGGCTCGCCACCGCCTCGTCCCTCGCCGTGTTCGAGATCTCGCCCACCACCGTCGGTTACGGCTACCACCAGTCGCTGTTCCGAACGGCCATCGGGATGCATCCGCTGCTCCCGCACCGCGTGATGAGCTCGCGAGGCCGTGGCACCGGGGCCACCACGGCCGTCGACGTCGTCG
>CALAEC010000157.1 GCA_937890785.1 uncultured Actinomycetes bacterium | reverse complement strand
GAGTCCGGGGGCTACAAGACCGTCTTCATCAAGGACAGCGAGGGCAACACGATCGAGATTGCCCAGCGCCCGGAGGCCTGAGGGGAGGGTGATCGCCAGGATCTGGCGAGGGCGAACCCCTGCGGCCAAGGCCGACGCCTACCACGCCTACCTCAAGGCCACCGGCCTGAAGGAGTACGCCGAGACGCCAGGGAACCTGGGGGTCTACGCGCTTCGGCGGATCGAGGGCGACGTGGCGGAGTTTCTGCTGCTCACGCTGTGGGAGTCGTGGGAAGCGGTTCGCGCGTTCGCCGGCGACGACCCGGAACGGCCCGTGTACTACCCGGAGGACGACGAGTACCTGCTGGAGCGCGAGCCTACGGTTTCGCACTTCGAGGTACTCGAGCCCTCGCCGTAGCCGTTTCGCGGCCGTCGGTCGGGGGAAACGTCAAGCCGATGGAGGAGCGCAAGCGTCCAGGCGAGGACCCCACGATCGACGCCGACCGGGCCTCACCGGAAGAGCCGGGGCCCGGAGACTCCGAGGGAGCCAAGCCTGAGCCGCCGCCCGACGAAGATGCCGATCGGCCCGAGGACGAGCCCTAGCCGACCGGGAACTCGATGTTGATCTGCCCGGTCCCCGTGCTGGGGAAGTACGGCGTGATCGACTCGGCCTTCCCCCGGTACTCGTCCCACCCCAGGACGCCGAAGAGCATCGCGGTGTCGGCCATCCGCTGCTCGCCGTAGCACCGCTCGGCGTAGCTCGGGAACATCGCCAGGAACTCTTCGACCCGGCCCTGCTCCCACAGCTCCACCACACGGAGATCGACCTGGCGGTTGAACTCGTCCGTGATCTCGTTCCGCTTCTGGTCGGCCACCTTGTTGGGTGCGAACTCGTGGGACAACGACCCGCTGGCCAACACCGACACCTTCCGGTCGCTGGCGTCGACGGCCCGGCGGATGGCCTTCCCGAACGCGGCCTGCTCCTCCATCGTGGCGTTCTCGTTGCAGGCCACGGGCAGCACCCGCATCGCGCCCTCCGGATTCATGTGGCGCATCGGGATCAGCGTGCCGTACTCGAGGGATAGCCCGGGGTACTGGTGGACCCGCATGTGCAGGCCGTCGGCCTCGCCGTGCTCGCCGATCAGCTTGGCCAGCTCGGGGTCGCCGGGGTACTCGTAGGTGAGCCCGTTGATGAAGTGGGGGAGCTCGTGGCTGGTGTACTCGCCGGCGTGGCGCTCGTTCGCGTTCAGGTGGAACCCGATCGTCACCGCCCAGTGCACGTCCAGGACCACGAACGTGTCGGCGCCTCGTTCCGCCGCCCGCCGGCCCAGCTCCTTGAGCCCGTCGATGGCGTGCTGGCGGATCCCCTGGGTCGGCCCGGGCTGCTCCGACAGGTAGATCGAGGGGACGTGGGTGATCTTCGCCGCCTGGATGACCTCGCCCATGTGCGTTCGCCTCCTTGTGGTCAGCGGGTCGCGACGGGGCCGTCCTCGTCGAGGAACGCCCGGACCCGTTCCGTGTACGGCGCCCGGTCGTACGAGCCCACAACCGCCTGGGCCATCCGCACCGGGTCGCCGAAGAAGAAGAACTCGTACACCTCCTGCCGACCCCCGAAGGCCGAGACCGAGGCGTCCCAGGCCAGCCGGAACAGCTTCACTCGATCGACCCCGTCCTGGGTGGCCGACTGGAGGTACCGCTCCACGTCCTCGCGGCTGTCGCCGATGGTGTCGGCCTCGGTGGGGAGCCCGAACAGCCCGCTGGCGGCGAGCTGCCAGACGATCTCTCGGAGCCGGGGGTACGTGCGAGGGAACCAGTTCCGAGCCACGTTCAGCGGCCACCACGCCGGCGACATGATCCCCCAGTCGTTCGGCGCGGCGTCGGCCTCGGCCGCCCGCAGCGACGAGGCCATCAGCTCCCGGGCCATGATCACCTCGGTCAGCTTGTTCTGGACGTGCTCGAACCCCTCGATCCCGATCGACTCCGAGATCACCGAGAGAAGTCCGAGGATGAACTCGGCCTTGGCCAGATCGCGGGTCACCACCTGGTGGGTCATGTGGGTGAGCGCTCCGGTCTCCGTGTACATCCGGCCCCGGGTCAACAGCTCGGGGTGGCGGAGCATGAAGCACCGCTCGAACGGCACCAGCACGTCGTCGAAGATCGCCACGGCGTCCATCTCGTCGAACCGCGATCCAAGCGGGTGGTCGAAGTGGCTCCGGCCCTGGTCGAGGGATTCCCGGCACAGGAACCGGAGGCCCGGCGTGTCGCACGGGATGGCGAACGCGTAGGCGTACGGCTCGTCCTCGGGCCGGGCCTGGAGCACCGTCGAGGGGAACACGATGATCTCGTCGGCGATCGGGCCGATCGTGGCCAGCATCCGGGCGCCCCGGATCACCACGCCGTCGTCGCGCTCCTCGGCGATGGCCGCCGCCTGGAACGGATCGGCTTGACTCCCGGGGCCGGCCGCCCGGTTCGCCTGCGGGTTGATCAACGTGTGGGTGAGGAGGAGGTCGTGTTCCCGGACGTGCTCGTAGTAGGAGCGGACATTGTCGGCGAACCGGGGATCGACCTGGCCGAACCAGTCGGCGGCCGTGGCCATGGCCATGACCGCGCTGTTCAGGTAGTCACCGGTCCGGCCGAGGTTGCCGAACGACCGGTCGGCCCACGTCTTCATCATGCGGCCGCGCTTGTCGAGGTCGTCGAGCGTCTCCGGCTGGAGGAACGAGGTCCCCACGGGGTCGCCGCTCGTGGGCGACTTGTACGTCAGCACATCCTTCAGCTCGGGGTCGTGCTGGAGGTCGTACAGGGCCGCGTAGGCCCGAGCCACGTTCCGGAAGGCCGCATGGTCGGCCAGCCCGGTCGTGACCCGCTCGCCGTGGATCCGGATGTCTCGTTCCGATGTGTTCAGCGCCTCGAGGTAGTCGGCTCCCCTTCTCGCGCCCACCGTTCCCTCCTCGTCGTCAGTCCGCGCCCAGTCGCGGGATGTGATGCTCGCCCAGCGCCACGTGGATCGTTTCTGTGTCGCTGTAGAAGTCGAGGCTGTACCGGCCGCCCTCCCGCCCGACGCCCGAGTCTTTCACCCCGCCGAATGGGATCCGGAGGTCCCGCACGTTCTGTGAGTTGATCCACACCATGCCGGCCTCAAGGGCCTGGGCCACCCGATGGCCCCGCCGGACGTCGCCGGTCCACACGTACCCGGTGAGGCCGTACCGGACGTCGTTCCCGAGTCGGACGGCCTCCTCCTCGTCGCGGAACGGCGTGACCACGACCACCGGGCCGAAGATCTCCTCCTGGAAGATCCTCGCGTCGGGGCGGACGTCGGCGAACACCGTGGCCTCGAGGTAGTTCCCGTCCGGGAGGTGCTCGGGTCGGTGCCCGCCGACAACCAGGCGGGCGCCCTCTTCGACACCGGCGTCGACGTAGCCCTTGACCCGGTCCCAGTGCTCGGGCCGGATCAGGGGGCCGAGCTCGGTGGCCTGGTCGAAGGGGTCGCCGACACGGATACGACTGCCCCGCTCGCCCAGGGCGTCGACGAACCGCTCGTACACCGGCTCCTGGACCAGGATCCGCGAGCCTGCCGTGCACCGCTCCCCGTTCAGCGTGAACACGCCGAAGATGGCGCCGTCCAGGGCCCGGTCGAGGTCGGCGTCCTCGAACACCACCACCGGCGACTTCCCTCCGAGCTCGAACGAGTACCGCTTCACCGAGCCGGCGCCGTTCCGCATGATCTCCTGTCCGGTCGAGGTCTCGCCGGTGAAGGAGATCAGCCGGACGCCGGGGTGGCGGACCAGGGCGGCGCCGGCGACCTCGCCGATCCCGCTGACCACGTTGAGGACGCCCGGCGGCAGGTCGATCTCGGCCATGACCTCGGCGAGCTTGTGCGCGGTCAGCGGCGCCCACTCCGCCGGCTTCAGCACCGCGGTGTTCCCGGTGGCCAGCGCGGGGGCCACCTTCCACGTCTCCAGCATGAACGGGGTGTTCCACGGGGTGATCAGCCCGGCCACGCCCACGGGCTTGCGGATCACGTAGTTCAGGAACTCGTCGCCGACCCGGTACGCCTCGGAGTGCTCCTGGGTGATCTCCCGGGCGAAGAACCGGAAGTTGTCGGCGGCCCGCACGGTCTGGGCGCTGGCCTGGGTCACCGGCAGGCCGACGTCGAGGACCTCCAGCGCGACGAGCTCGTCGCCGTGCTCCTCGATGGCATCGGCGATCCGCTCCATCCACGCGGCTCGCTCCCGGGCCGGCATCGAACCCCATCCGTCCTCGAAGGCCTTCCTTGCCGCGGCCACCGCGGCGTCGACGTCGGGCTCGGTCCCCTCGGCCACGTCGCTGATCGGCTCATTGGTGGTGGGGTTCAACGTCGGGAACGTGCGGCCCTCGCGCCCGGCCCGGAACTCACCGCCGATGTAGTGGAGCGGCGGCTTGACCGAGGCCGGTGGCTCGATCCGGCTCACGGGCGGTCCTCCACCACGGGGTTCTCCAGCGCGCCGAGCCCGTCGATCTCCATCCGCATCTCGTCCCCCGGGTGGATCGGCGAGACGCCCTTCGGGGTGCCGGTGAGGATCACGTCGTCTTCGTCGAGGGTCATGAACCCGCTGATGTGCTCGATCAGCTCGGGGATCCGTCGGAGCATGGCCCCGGTGTGGCCCTTCTGCCGCAGCTCGCCGTTCACGTACGCCCGGAGCTCGAGGTCGTGGGGGTCGGGGACCTCGTCCGCCGTCACCAGCCACGGCCCGAGTGGGCAGAACGTGTCGAACCCCTTGGCCTTCACCGGGGGCCGATAGAAGTCCCCGACGAAGTCCCGGACCACGAGGTCGTTGGCGATCGTGTAGCCCTTCACCACCGCCATGGCGTCCGTGGCCGGCACGCGTCGGGCCCGGCGGCTGATCACCACCGCCAGCTCGCACTCGTAGTGCACGTACTCGGCCCCTTTCGGATACACCACCGGCTGTCGGTGGCCGATCCAGGTGTTCGGCGGCTTCAGGAACAGCGCCGGGGCCTCCGGCGTCTTCATCTCGAACTCCTCGGCGTGCTCCGCGTAGTTGAGGGCCAGCGCCAGCACGGTGCGGGGCCGGATCGGGGGCAGGAACGTGACGTCGGCCTCGAGGTAGCGCCGGCCGTCCTCGTCGAGGAGCACCCCGCCGTCCTCTGCCGGCGAGCCCCGATGCTCCCGGCCGTCGGCCAGGAAGCGAGCGGTCCTCACGACCCGTCCCCCAGCCCGTACCGAGCGAGGACCTCCTCCAGTCGGCGCCGCGTGTCGGGCGCGGGCTCCGCGAGCGGCGGGCGGAGGTGGGGCGGAGCGATCCCCAGACGGCCCAGGACCCACTTCAGCGGGCCGGGGTTGGTCTCCAGGAAGAGGGCCTCGTTCAACGGCAGCAGCTCGTAGTGCAGGTCGAGGGCGTCCTCCCACTTCCCCTCTGCGACCAGGTCGAACAGCCGGGCCACCTCGGCCGGAAGCAGGTTCGCGGTGGCGCTCACGTGGCCCGCACCGCCGATGGCCAGCATCGGGTAACACAGAAGCTCGATCCCGGAGAACACCAGGAAGTCTCGGCCGCACTCGTACAGGACCTTCGAGGCGTGCTCGAAGTCGGTGTTCGACTCCTTGACGCCGACGATCTGGGGCCGGTCGCGGCGAAGTCGGGCCATCGTTTGGGGCGCCATGTTCACCGCGGTCCGCCCAGGGATGTTGTAGATGACGATGGGCAGCTCGGTGGCGTCGGCCACAGCCGCGAAGTACCGGTAGAGCCCCTCCTGGGACGGCTTCGAGTAATACGGCACGATCACCAGTGCGGCGTCTGCTCTGAGCGTCTCGGCCGTTCGGGTCAGCCGGATCGTCTCGTCGAGGTTGTTCGTGCCGGTGCCGGGGACGAACGGCACCCGGCCGTCCACAGCCTTCGCCCCGACTTCCATCACGTGCTCGCGCTCCTCGAGGGTGAGGGCGCTCGGCTCGCCGGTGGTCCCGGTGACCGAGATCCCGTGGCTGCCGGCGTCGATGGCTCGGTCGATCAGATCCCGAAGGGCGCCGTCGTCGATGTCGCCGTCCTCGGTGAACGGCGTGATCATGGGGACGATCGACCCGCGTAGCGTCGTCACGTCAGGGCGCATCGTACGGGAGCTCGAAGGGGTCGTACGGCACCGGCGGCTGGGAGGGGACCGGCCTGGCCACCGGCACGAACCGGCTCTGGTAGAAGCCGAGAGCGTCGGCGTCGCCGAACAGGAAGTCGACCACCCGGCCGACGAACAGGGTGTGGTCGCCTCCCTCGTACTCGGCCCACGGTTCGCACTCCAGCCACGCTAGGGGCTCGGCCAGCCGGGGGGCCACCACTCCCTTCACCCATCGGATCTCCACGTCCTGGTCCTCGCCGGCGAAGTGCCGGGCCAGCGGCTCCTGCTCGACCTTGAGGACGTTGACCGAGAACGGCTTCCCCTGCAGCAGCTCGTGGCTTCGGGCCCGGCGGGCGATGGCCACCAGCACGAGCGAGGGCTCGAGGGACACGGAGGAGAAGGCGTTCACGGTGACGCCCCGAGGCGCGCCGTCCTCCCCGGTGTAGCCGACCACGGTGACACCGGAGGCGAACCTGGCCAGGGCTGCCCTGAACCGGCCCAGATCGATCTGGAGGGCGGGCCGAGCGTCGTCGCTGGTGGCCGCCATGCCCGAATCGTATCGCCTCGGCGGGTCGCGCTATCTCGGCGGTCCGGTAGGGTCGAGGGCGTGGCGACGTCGGCGGTCCGCCTGGTGGCGATCGGCCTCGTGGCGTTGACCGCGTGCGCCCGACCGGCCGGTGAGCGGGCGTCGCCCGCTTCGTCATCTCCGCCAGGCGCTCCGGCCGAGTCGGCCTCGGCGTCGCCCATGCCTGGCCCGGGCGTCCCTCGTGCGCTGCGGTTCACCGAGCCCAGGCTGGGCGGCGGAACGGTCCGAGGAGCGGACTTCGCCGGCCAGGACCTCGTGATGTGGTTCTGGGCACCGTGGTGAGGAACCTGCAACGGGGAAGCCCCCGCTGTCGCTCAGTTGGAGCGCCGCTACGAAGGACAGGTCCGGTTCTTGGGCGTGGCCTGGCAGGGCACCCGGGAGGCGATGCATACGTTTGTGGACCGGTACGAGATCCGGATGCCCACGGCGGTCGATGATGACGAGTCGCTGTTCACCTCGTTCGGCTTCACGTACCAGCCGGCGTGGGTCTTCGTGAACGACGACGGGCAGGTCGAGACATACTTCGGGGCCCTTGGCGAGGATGGCCTCGAGGCAGAGATCGAGGACCTGCTGGCCGCCTGAACCTCAGACGAGGTGGCAGAGGTCGGCCCGGCCGGCCGCCACGATCGTGCTGACCCGGTCGATCGTGCCGATGGGACCGAACGCCAGCGTCGGAACCTGGGCCTCGTTGCGGATCCGGTCGGAATACGAGACGAGCTCGTAGAGGCCGTAGGACGGCATCGCCCCGAGGACGGCCTGACCGGCCCGGACCTCGATCAGGTCGCAGCCGGCCTCGCGGAGGGCCGCCGCGACCTCGACCGCCTGGTCGAGTCCGGCGCCGCCAGGCGCCTCGTCGACCGCGTTGATCGAGACCGCCACCGGCCGTTCGTTGGGCCAGGCATCACGCACGGCGCGCAGGACCCGGAGCGGGAAGCGAAGCCGGGCCTCCAGCGAGCCCCCGTATGAGTCGTCGCGGTGGTTCGACAGCGGCGAGAGGTACGACGCCACCATCGACCCCTGGGCCATGTGGAGCAGCACGAGATCGAAGCCCGCCGCCGCGGCGCGCCGGGCGGCGGAAACGAAGGCGTCGACCACGGCGGTCATCCCTGCTTCGTCCAGTTCCCGCGGGACCGGCATGCCGGGGCCATAGGGGATCGCCGACGCCGACCCCAGCGGCCAGCCCCCCGCAACCCCGAGTGGCCGGTCCACGCCGTGGTTGCGCGGCCGGCACGAGGCCCGCCGGCCGGCGTGGGTCAGACGGGCCGCGACGCGAACCTCGCCATCCGCTCTGGCCTCGGTGAGGAGCCCCTCCCACTGGGTCGCATGGTCGTCTCGATACAGCCCCGGCGAACCGAGGGTGACGCGGCCGTCGGCTGAGATGGCCAGCCCTGGGGTGAGAACGAGCCCGGCCCCGGTGCCGCAGGCCACCCCGAGCCCCCGGACCACCCCATCGCCTGGGGTGCCATCGGTGCCGTCGTCGTCGTCCCGCATGGCCACCACCACCCGGTTCGGCGTCTCGACTCCCCGCAGCGACAAGGGAACCAGGGCGGGGGGCGGGCTGACGACCACGCCCGTCTTCCGCCTGCCGGCGAACCAGGTGTCGACCCCGGTCACGAACGCGGGGTCGCGCAGCCGCAGGTCCTCGTACCCCATCCGTCCGCTCCGCGTCAGCAGGTGGAAGGCGAACTGGGTCGGCTCGAGGCGTGTGGACCGTTCGGTTTCCTCGAAGTACGTCCGGCTCTGCCGGGCTGCCTGCTGGAACCGCTCCACCACCGGCCGCCGCTCGGCCTCGAACTCGGCCAGCGCGCTATCGAGGTCCTCGCGGCGGGCCACCGCGTCGGCAAGCGCGATGGCGTCCTCCATGGCCAGCTTCGTCCCCGACCCGATCGAGAAGTGAGCGGTGTGCGCGGCGTCGCCGAGGAGGACCACGCTGCCGTGCCGCCACGTTCGGCACCGGATCGTCGGGAACGACAGCCACAGCGACCGGTTCGAGAGGAGCCGGTGGCCGCCGAGCTCCTCGGCGAAGAGGTCCTGACAGTACGCGATGCTGTCGTCCTCGGTGGCCTCGTCCAGGCCGGCGCGGCGCCACGTAGCCTCCGTGGTCTCCACGATGAACGTGCTGGTGGAGCCGTCGAAGGGGTAGGCGTGGACCTGGAACAGGCCGTGCTCGTTCCGGCGGAAGACGAACGTGAACGCGTCGAGGGGGAGCGTGGTGCCGAACCACACGTACCGGGAGCGGCCTTCGTTGATGCGAGGCCGGAAGATCCCCTCGTGGAGCCGACGGGTGAGGCTGTTGGCGCCGTCCGCTGCGACGAGGAGGTCGGCGCCCTCGAACCGCGACCATGGGTCCTCGACCTCCTCTTCGAACTCGAGGGCGACGCCGAGCTCCCGGCACCGGTCCTGGAGGATCTGCAGGAGCCGCTTGCGGGAGATCCCGCTGAACGCCTGGCCGCCGCACCGCACCACCTCGCCCTCGAGGCGGACGTCGATGGCGTCCCACAACACCAGGTCGTCGTCGATCCGGACGAACGAGCGGTGGTCGGCGTCGCGGAAGGAGCCGAGCGTCCGGTCCGAGAACACCACGCCCCAGCCGTACGTGGCGTCGGCCGGGTTGCGCTCGACGATCGTGACGTCATGCGATGGGTCGGCCCGCTTCAGGAGCAGGCCGAGGTAGAGCCCGGCCGGCCCCGCCCCCAGGATGCCCACCCTCACGGCAGGCTCCCCAGGACGTCCTGGAGCCGGCCGATCTGCTCGAGCTCGGCCACCGCCGGGAGGAGGACCATCTCCTGGCAGCCGAGGTCGGCGTAGCCGCGGAGGAACGCCGCCACGTCCTGCGGCGTCGTGAGCAACCCGGCTGCGATCTTCTCGGCGAACGGCCCGGTGAACGCGTAGTAGTCGCGCATGTAGGCGAGGCCCCGCTCCCGGGCGTCGTCACCGAGGGCGAGGTACCCTTGGCCCCACAGCATCGGCTCACCGGGCCGGCCGGCGTCGCGCCAGGCCACGCGGACGCGCTCGACGACCCGGGCGAAGCTGCGGGGCGGCCCGCCGCCGTGTACGTAGCCGTCGGCGTGCAGAGCCACGCGGGCGACTGCGGGATCGCTGGCGCCGCCGGCCAGGATCGGGGGAGGGTCGACCTTGGGGCCGTCGGGCTGGTCCCACCGGTCCCGGAGCTCGCGGATCATCGCGGCCAGCCGCTCACCCCGGCCGGCGGTGGGGATCCCGGCCGCCTCGTAGTCGTCGGGCCTGGCGCCGACACCGAGCCCGAGGACCAGCCGGCCGCCCGACATCGCCTGGACGGTGGCGGCCTCCTTGGCCAGCAGGGCCGGGTTCCGGAGCGGCCCGATCACCACCATCGTCACCAGCCCGATCCGCTCGGTCACCGCCGCCGCAGCGGCCAGGGTCGTCAGCGGCTCGTGAGCATCGTAACGAAGGCGGTCGACCACACCGAGGCTGGTGAACGGGCCCTGTTCGGCCCGGCGGGCCCACTCGACCAGAAGCGTGCCGTCGGTCCCCGGCACCGCGTTCGGCAGGCCGATCCCCACCCGCATGCCCCGAGGGTACGTCCCGCCGGCGTGCCGACGCCAGGAGCGCGCTACGCTTTCGGCATGCGAACCGCCTCCGGCACCGGCGTCGATCCCGCGGCGCTCGGGTTCCGTCCTCGTGATCTCGTGTTCATCGCCGACCCGTATCCCGCGTACGCCGAGCTGCGCGCTGCCGGCCGGATCATCCACAACCCCGAGACCGAGCAGTGGATCATCCCGCACTACGAGGACGTCAACGGGCTGCTGCGCGACCGGCGGTTCGGACGCACCTATCTCCATCTGGCCACGCACCGGGAGATGGGTCGCCCGGAGGATCCGCTGTTCACGGCGGCGTTCTGGCACCTGATCCGGAACGGCATCCTCGACATGGAGCCGCCAGACCACACCCGCGTCCGCCGGCTGGTGGCCAAGGCGTTCACCCCCCGCCGGGTCCAGGAGCTCCGGCCGACCGTCCAGCGGCTGATGGACGGGCTGATTGAGGAGGTCCTCGGCGCCGGCGAGGTCGATCTGATCTCCACGGTGGCCGAGTCGCTCCCGGTGACGGTGATCGCCGAGCTGCTGGGCATCCCCGAGGCCGATCGCCACCACCTCCGTCCGTGGTCTGCCGAGATCTGCCGGATGTACGAGTTGAATCCCACCGAGGAGGACGGCCGAGCGGCTTCGGCGGCGGCCGTGGAGTTCTCCGACTACCTCCGCGAGCTGATCCGTGAGCGCCGCCAGCACCCGACCGAGGACCTGATCGGTGGCCTGGTCCAGGTGATCGACCAGGGTGATCGCCTCACCGAGGACGAGATGATCGGCACCTGCGTCCTCCTGCTGAACGCCGGCCACGAGGCCACGGTGAACATGACCGGCAACGGCTGGTGGGCCCTGTACCGCAACCCCGATCAGCTCGAGCGGCTCCGGGCCGACCACTCGCTGGTTCCTCGAGCCATCGAGGAGCTGATGCGGTACGACACGCCGCTCCAGATGTTCGAGCGGTGGGTGCTCGAGGACGTGGAGATCCACGGCGTGCCGGTGACGCCCGGCCAGGAGCTGGCGCTCCTGTTCGGCTCGGCCAACCGCGACCCCGCCGCATTCGACCGGCCCGACGAGCTCGACCTCGGCCGGGAGCCGAACCCGCACATGACGTTCGGCGCCGGGATCCACTTCTGTCTGGGCGCGCCGCTCGGGCGGGTCGAGCTGGAGACCTCGTTCGGAACCCTGCTCCGCCGGGCCCCGCACATGGAGCTTGCCGCGGAGCCCGAGTGGAAGCCGAACTACATCATCCGCGGCCTCCGCGAGCTCCGCGTCCGGCTCTGACCCTCAGGCCTGCGCTGGGACCGGCGCGGTGACACCCGGCTGGCGGGCCCGCCACGTCGCCACGGTGATCGCGCCAAGCCCGATGACGGTGGCGATCGTCCCCACGATCCCGGCGACGATCGGCACCAGGGCGACCACCCGGAGGACCACCAGACCCGCCAGGAACGCCAGGAACCGCGAGGCCGGCGGCTTCAGCAGCGCTCGGCCCAGGACCCACGCGCCGGCCGTGTAGCCCAGGGCGTAGATCAGGAACAGAGCCAGGGCCAGCCCGACGCCGAACGGGATGCCCAGGATCGTGATGAACGCCAGGATCGCCACGATCGGCAGGCCGACCAGGAGCAGGAGGCCCCACCCGATCGATGGGCCGGTGCCGGTCCGCCAGGCGGCGCCCACGGCATCTGCGGCCCGCGGGGCCACCGCTAGGAGGATCAGCCCCAGCAGGAGGACCGACACCGAGACGGCCAGCCCCGCCTCGAGGCGCCCGATGAACGGGAACGGGTCGCGGAATAGTCGGCCGGGATCGCCGCGGGTGACCCCCTCCACCGTCGCGCCCTCCTCGATCACGGGCTCCGACCTGGTCACCAGGTCGCCGCCGACCGTGGCCCCCGAGCGGACGGTGATCGTCCCGTTGAAGGCCACGACCTCCTCGGCCACGCTGCCGGAGATCGTCACGGGCCCATTGAACGCGACCACCGAATGCGTGACGGTCCCGTCGATCGTGGCGGGGCCGTCGAAGATCACCACGGTGTCGAAGGATTCCCCTTCGAGGACCCCCGCCTCGCCCGTGAGGACGATGAGGTCGTTCGTCTCGGCACGCTCCTGCGCGGCCGCCGGCGCCGCAGTCAGCAGAATCCCGATCACCGCGGCCGCCAGGGCCATCACCCGGGTGCGTGGCATCGCTCTGCCCCCTTCGGGTCCGGATCGACGACAGAATACCCACTCATGGAGACCGCGACGCGCTGCGGGTGGGTGCCGGAGGGGGATCCCGCCTACATCGCGTACCACGACGAGGAGTGGGGAGTCCCCTCCCACGACGACCGGCACCTGTTCGAGATGCTGGTGCTGGAGGGCGCTCAGGCCGGCCTGTCGTGGTCGACGATCCTCCGGAAGCGCGAAGGGTACCGGAAGGTGTTCGCCGGCTTCGATGCCGGTCGCGTGGCCCGGTTCCGGAAGCGGGACGTGGAGCGGCTGCTCGCGGATCCCGGCATCGTCCGGAACCGGCTGAAGGTGGAGTCGGCGGTGGCCAACGCCCGGGCCGTCCTGGAGGTGCGCGACGAGCACGGCAGCCTCGACGCGTACCTGTGGTCGTTCGTGGGCGGGCATCCGAAGCGGAACCGGTTCAAGACGCTGTCGGAGATCCCTGCGGAGACCGAGGAGTCGAAGGCCATGAGCAAGGAACTGAAGCGCCGCGGCTTCCGGTTCGTGGGACCGACCGTGTGCTACGCCTTCATGCAGGCCACCGGGATG
>CALAEC010000156.1 GCA_937890785.1 uncultured Actinomycetes bacterium | reverse complement strand
ATCACGATCGTGGTGCTGTACTTCGTCGCCCAGTACCTGATCCCGCTGTTCGACTAGACACCCGAGCGCCAATGGGAGCGCCTCGGCCGACCCGGCCGGGGCGCTTCGCTATCCCCCCGAGCGCGCGGCCAGCCCCGAGGCGAAGGCCAGCACGAACGAGGCCGCCGCCAGCACGGTGACGCCGCCGACGTCGCGTTCGGGATCCACCTCGACCACGTCGATGGCCCGGACCTTGGGGTGGCGGCCGCACAGCTCCGCCGCCGCCTGGACCTCGGCCGGCGTCAGCCCGCCCGGTCGGGCCCCGGGGCAGGCCGGGGCGAAGGCCCGGTCGAGCACGTCGATGTCGAGGTCGACGTAGATCGCGTCGACCCGCCGTGCCAGGCGCTCCAGCGCGTCCGCAACCACCCGGGCCGTGCCCCGTTCCCTGGCTTCGGTCGCGGTGATCACCTCGATCCGGGCCTGCTCGGCCGCGGCGGCGAGCGTGGGGGAGTTGGCCATCGGGTTGATCCCGACCTGCACCACGTTCCAGCCGGGGAGCCCGTCCTCGAGGAGGGCCCGGATGGGGTTGCCGTTCGTCAGGCCACCTTCGAGCGGGCGGAGGTCGTGGTGGGCGTCGAGGGTCAGGAGCCCCACCCGATCGAAGACGGCGTCGGGGGTCATCGCGTGGACCCCGGGGCGGGTGATGCTGTTGTCCCCACCCAGGACGACCACGGCTCGATCGGCCTGGACACGTCCCATGTCCTCGGTGCCGACCGCGATGCTCCGACGGATCCGGTCGAACGCGTCGGCGGGCGTCATGGAGGCCACCTCGTCCATCGGTCCGGGGTCCTCGATGGCCACGCCCAGCTCCATGAGCCGATCGGGCTCCTTCGGTCCGTGGGCCACGAACCGATCGAGCGCGTCACGGATGGCCTGGGGAGCCAGGTCGAACCGGCCACCGGAGATCGACCCAAGCCGCATCGGGACCGCGACCAGGACCAGGGTCGGGCCGGTCACTCCAGCCACGGCAGCCGGACGCCTCGCTCCCGGGCCACCTCGATGGCTCGGTCGTACCCCGCGTCGGCGTGGCGGATCACGCCGGTGCCCGGGTCGGTCGTGAGCACCCGCTCGAGCCGACCGGCTGCCTCGTCGGTGCCGTCGGCGACCACGACCATACCGGCGTGGATCGACGACCCGATCCCCACGCCACCGCCGTGGTGGACGGACACCCAGTGGGCGCCGGCGGCCGTGTTCACCAGCGCGTTGAGGATGGGCCAGTCGGCGATGGCGTCCGAGCCGTCCAGCATCCCCTCGGTCTCCCGGTTCGGCGAGGCCACGCTGCCGGCGTCGAGGTGGTCTCGCCCGATCACGATCGGGGCCTTCACCGACCCGTCCGCCACGAGCTCGTTGAACCGCAGGCCGGCCCGATGTCGCTCACCGTAGCCGAGCCAGCAGATCCGCGCGGGGAGCCCCTGGTACGCCACCCGTTCCTCGGCCAGGCGGAGCCACCGGTGGAGGCGCTCATCGTCCGGGAACAGGTCCATGATGGCCCGGTCGGTGGTCTCGATGTCCTCGGGATCGCCGGACAGTGCCACCCACCGGAACGGCCCCTTGCCCTCGCAGAACATCGGCCGGATGAACGCCGGGACGAACCCCGGGTAGGCGAACGCCCGGGTCGCGCCGCCTTCCAGCGCCTCGGCCCGGAGGTTGTTCCCGTAGTCGAACGTCACCGCGCCGGCGTCCATGAAGCCGAGCATGGCTTCGACCTGCGCGGCCATCGACTCGCGGGCCCGGCGCACGTATCCGTCGGGATCGTCGCGTCGCAGCGCCGCGGCCTCGTCGAGCGAGGGGCCGGCCGGCACGTACCCGTCGAGCGGGTCGTGGGCCGAAGTCTGGTCGGTGACCACGTCGGGCCGGAACCCGCGACGGAGCAGCTCCGGGTGGGTCTCGGCGGCGTTGCCCAGGACGCCGACCGACACGCCCTCACCGGCGTCGCGGGCCTCCTCCACCCACCGCACGGCCTCGTCGAGGTCCTCGGTGGCCCGGTCGAGGTATCGCGTCTTGACCCTGCGCTCGATCCGTTCGGGATCGACCTCGACCACCAGCGCCGCGCCGCCGTTCATCGTGACCGCGAGCGGCTGAGCTCCACCCATCCCGCCGAGGCCGGCCGTGAGGGTAATCCGGCCGCGGAGCGAGCCGTCGAAGCGCTGCGACGCCAGCTCGGCCAGCGTCTCGTACGTGCCCTGGAGGATCCCCTGGGTCCCGATGTAGATCCACGAGCCCGCGGTCATCTGCCCGTACATCGTCAGACCCCTGCGCTCCAGGTCGCGGAACGTCTCCCAGTCCGCCCACTTCGGGACGAGCATCGCGTTCGAGATCAAGACGCGCGGGGCCAGCTCGTGGGTTCGGAACACGCCAACCGGCTTGCCGGACTGCACCAGGAGGGTCTCGTCATCCCCCAGCGACTGGAGGGACCTGACGATGGCCTCGAACGCCTCCCAACTCCGCGCCGCCCGGCCCGTGCCGCCGTACACCACCAGGTCCTGGGGCCGTTCCGCAACGTCCGGGTCGAGGTTGTTCATGAGCATCCGAAGCGCGGCTTCCTGGGGCCATCCCTTGCACGCGAGCTCCTGGCCCCGCGGGGCACGTACCTCCCTCATCGGAGCGGTCCGGCCGCCCGCGCGGCCGCCTCAACGAGAGCGCCGGACCGGACCAGGTCCTCGGCCGCGGCGATGTCGACGGAGACGTCGCGGTCGCGGTCGAGGAACGACACTCGGTCCCGGATGGCGCGATGCGCGGCGCCGGTCCCGTCGGCCGGCGACGGCTCCCGGAGGTCCAGGGCCTGGGCCGCCACCAGGCCCTCGATCGCCACCACGGTTGCGACGTGCTCCAAGAGCCGCCGCAACTTCAGCCCGGAGAGCCACCCCATGCTGACGTGGTCCTCCTGGCTCCCGGAGGTGGGGATCGAGTCGATGCCGGCCGGCTGGGCCAGCATCCGGCACTCGCTGACCAGCGCGGCCTGCGTGTACTGGGCCAGCATGTAGCCGGACCCGAGCCCCGCGTCCGTCGCCAAGAAGGGCGGGAGGCCCCGCTCCTGCCCAGGGCCGAGGAGCCAGTACGCTCGGCGCTCGCTGATGGCCGCGAGGCCGGTGAGGGCCACCGCCAGCAGATCCATGGCGTACGCCAGGGGCTCGCCGTGGAAGTTGCCGGTCGACTCGACCCTCCCGTCGGGGAGGACGACGGGGTTGTCGACGGTCGAGGCCCGCTCGAGATCGAACACCTCGGCGGCGAACCCGAGGGCATCGCGGGCCGCCCCGTGGACCTGCGGGGCGCACCGCATCGAGTACGGGTCCTGGACCGCGTGGGCACTGTCGCGGTGCGAGGCGATGATCGCGCTCCCGTTCAGGAGCACCCGCAGGTTCGCGGCCGACGAGACCTGGCCGGGATGGGGCCGAAGCCGAATCACGTCCTCGGCGAAGGGCCGGTCGGTGCCGAGCGCGCCTTCGATCGCCATCGCCGCGGCCACGTCGGCCGCGGTCAGCAGGGCCCGGGCGTCGTGGAGGGCCAGCGTTCCCAGCGCCACCATCCCGTCGGTCCCGTTGACCAGGGCCAGCCCCTCCTTCGCCTGGAGCTCGATCGGCTCGATGCCTGCCCGGCGCAGCGCCGGGCCGGCCGGCTCCGTCTCGCCGTCCTCGGACAGCACGCGACCCTCGCCCAGCAGGCACAGCGCCGCGTGGGCCAGCTGGGCCAGGTCGCCGGAGGCCCCCACCGAACCCCGGCTGGGGACGGCGGGCGTCACGTTCGCGTTCAGGAAATCGGCGATGCGTTCGACCAGCACGGGGCGGACACCCGACCGCCCCGCGGCCAGCGTGCGGGCCCGGAGCAGCATCATGGCCCGGACCACCTCGGCCGGGAGCGGTTCGCCCGCGCCGGCGGCGTGGCTCCGCACCAGGTTCGCCTGGAGCTGGACAAGGTCCTCGGGGGCGATCCGGACATCGGCCAGCGCGCCGAACCCGGTGGTCAGGCCGTACACGGGCCGCTCGTCCTCGAGGTGGCTCTCGACGATGGCGCGGGCAGGGCCCATGGTCTCCGCCGCGGCATCGACGGAGACCTTGGCCCCGTGGCGTGCCACCGCCACGACCGCGTCCTCGTCGAGCGGCGTGCCGTCCAGGACCACGGTGTCGCGATGGCCCACGGGGGAACGTTAGCGCACCGATGGAGCGCGTACGATTGGCGGCCATGGCTCGGAGGTTCGTCATCGTCGGCGGAGGGGTGGGTGCGGCGGCGGCAGCCCAGGCGCTGCGCGAGCGAGGGTTCGACGGCGCCATCGTCGTGATCGGGGAGGAGCCCGAGGTCCCGTACGAGCGCCCCCCGCTGTCGAAGGAGTACCTGCGCGGCGAGCAGGGCCGCGAGGCGCTCCCGGTCCACGACGAGGCCTGGTACCAGGACCACCACGTCGACCTGCGGCTGGGGGTTCGGGCCACCGAGCTGGACCCGGGCGGACCGGCGGTGACCCTCGAGGACGGCGAGCGGCTCGATGCCGACGCCGTGCTCCTGGCCACCGGCGGGCGCCCGCGCCGCATGCCGGGACCGCCCTCGGACCGCGTCCTGTACCTGCGGCGGGTCGCCGACGCCGATCGCATCCGGCAGGTGATCCGGTCGGGCCGGCTCGTGGTGGTCGGCGCCGGCTTCATCGGCGCGGAGGTGGCCGCCTCGGCCCGCGTCGGCGGCGCCGAGGTGACGGTCCTGGAGAAGAACCACGTGCCACTCGGCCGAGCCATCGGCGAGGAGATGGGCCGGATCTACGCAGGGATCCATCGGGATCGTGGGGTCGATCTCCGCACGGAGGACGGCGTGGCCGCCGTCGAGGAGACGCCCGGTGGCGTCGTGGTCCGCACCGAGCGCGGCGACGCCATCGAGGCCGGTGCCGTGCTGGTGGGCATCGGGATCGAGCCGAACGTCGAGCTGGCCTCGGCTGCGGGCCTCGAGGTCGCGAACGGCGTGGCCGTCGACGAGCGATGCGAGACCTCGGCGCCCGGCGTGTTCGCCTGCGGCGACGTGGCCGACCACCAGCACCCGACGTTCGGCAGGCGGATACGCGTCGAGCACTTCGACAACGCCCTGAAGATGGGGACGTACGTGGGCGGGGCCATGCTGGGGGACCCCGCCCCGTTCACCGATCCGCACTGGTTCTGGTCGGACCAGTACGAGGTCAACCTCCAGTACGCGGGGTTCGCGTACGCCTGGGACCAGGTCGTGGTGCGAGGATCCATGGAGGACCTCGACGGCGTGGCGTTCTACCTCCACGAAGGGGTCCTGCTCGGGGCCCTCGGCCTGAACCGAGGCCGGGACGTCCGCCGGGCCATGAAGCTGATCGGCTCGCGCCCGGACCCGAGCGCGCTGGCGGACGACGGCACCGATCTGCGCACGCTGGCCGTTGGTTAGTATGGCCGGCCGGAGGTGATCGATGGCGTACACGTGGTGGGTCTACCTGCACGTCGCCGGGGCGCTCGTCTTCGTGGCCGCGCACGGCGTCTCCATGGGTGTGGCGCTCCGCCTCCGCGGTGAGCGGGATCCACGGCGGATCATGGCCCTGCTCGACGTGTCCTCGACCTCGATCTCCGGGTTGTACGTGGGCCTGGTCCTCCTCCTGACCGGCGGCATCGTGGCCGGCTTCGTGGGTGACTGGTGGGGGCAGGGGTGGATCTGGGTGGCCCTGGGCACGCTCGTGGCCCTGATGATCTTCATGTACGTCGTGGCGTCGCCGTACTACAAGCGCCTCCGGACCATCGTGGGCGCCATGGCGGAGGGCTCCGAGGCGGTGAGCGATCAACGGCTGGCCGAGCTGCTGGCCGGCCCCCGGGCGATGCTCCTCACGGTCGTCGGGCTCCTGGGCCTCCTGTTCATCCTCTACCTGATGTTCTTCAAGCCGTTCTGATGGGCTACCGGGCCATCATGGTGGGCACCGACGGCTCCGAGACGGCCGTCCTGGCCGTCGGCGCCGCCACGCGGCTGGCGAAGCGGTTCGGCGCCGTGGTTCACATCGTCTGCGCGCACGGGGGTCCCGTCGAGGAGCAGACCGCCATCGAGGTCCTCCGGTACGCCAGGGAGGCGGTCCGGGGCGAGGGGGCCGAGACCAAGACCCACATGCGGGCCGGGGCGCCGGCCGAGGTCATGAAGGAGCTCGCGGCCCTGCACGGCGTCGACCTCATCGTGGTGGGGAACGTCGGCATGGGGAAGGCCCGCCGGTTCAAGCTCGGCGGGATCGCCGAGGAGGTGGCCCACGAAGCGCCCTGCGACGTGCTGATCATCCACACCCGTGACCTCGACGCCGCGCCGAACGGAGGGTACCGGCACATCCTGGTCGGCACCGACGGCTCCGCCACGGCGTCGGAGGCGGCCAGGAAGGGGTTCGAGCTGGCGGAGATCCTCGGCGCCGACGTCACCCTGGTGCACGTGGGCGACCCCCTGGTCGGGGCGGTGGTGCTGGAGGACACGGCGAAGAGCCGCCCCGGCGCCGCGGCGGTCCGGAGCGAAACGCTTGAGGGCGATCCGGCGGGCCGGATCGTCGAGGTGGCGGGCCGGGGCGACATCGACCTCGTGGTGGTGGGGAACAAGGGGTTGGCCGGGACCCGCCGGTACCTCCTCGGCTCGATCCCCGCGAGGGTGGCCCACGAGAGCCCCGTCGACGTGCTGATCGCCAAGACCGTGGGGCGAACCGTCGACGACCTGGCGCCGGGTCACGGCGGGCTCGTCGACGTGGGCGGACGGCGGGTCGCGGTGTACAAGGCCGAGGACGGCACGCTCACGGCTCTGTCCCCCCGGTGCCAGCACATGGGATGTACCGTCGACTGGAACGACGCCGACCGCACCTGGGACTGCCCGTGCCACGGCTCCCGGTACGATCGGGATGGCCGGGTCTTCCAGGGCCCCGCGAAGAAGGACCTGGACCCGGCCGAGCTCCCCTAGCACCGCCGCCGCTACACTCCCCGCCGACAAGGGAGGTTCCCCTGCGCATCCTGAGCTGGCACGGCTGGCTGCTGGAGGGCACCGGCTCGAACATCTACTCGGCCAAGGCCGCCGAGGAATGGGGGCGCCAGGGCCACGAAGTCCTCCTCCTGTGCCAGCAGCCGCCGACCGACCGGCTCGGGTTCGTCGACGCGTGGCAGGGGCCGTCGACGTCGGGCCCGGTCGACCTGAAGTGGTCGGGGACGGGGGGTCGCGTCGTGGTGATGCGGCCCAACATCGGCCCGCTCCTCCCGGTGTACGTGCTCGACGAGTACGAGGGCTTCGAGGTGAAGCGCTTCGTCGACCTCACCGACGAGGAGCTCGGCGACTACCTCGACCGGAACGTGGCGGCCCTTCGGGAGGCGGCGGCCTCGTTCGCTCCGGACGCCGTGGTGGTCGGCCACCTGATGCCCGGCGCCGTAGTGGCTCGGCGGGCCGTCGGCGATGGGGCGTTCGTGGTCAAGGCCCACGGGAGCGACCTGGAGTACGCCATCCACCTCCAGGAACGGTACGCGGCCCTGGCGCGCGAGGGGGTGGAGGGGGCTCGGGCGTTGGTGGGGGCCAGCCGGGACGTTCTGCAGCGGGCCGTCGAGGTGGTCCCGGCGGTGGCCGAGCGGATCAAGGTGGTCCCGCCCGGCGTCGACGTCGAGCGGTGGCGGCCGCGCCTGCGGGTCGAGGCCCTCGAGGAGGCGGCCCGTCGCCTGGACCGCGACCCAGACACCGCCGGGGGCCGGCCCGGCCGAACGGACGGCGCTTCGACGGCGGCCGTGGCTCGTGACGACCTCCCGGCCCTGGACGCGCTGGCCCGTACCTACGACCAGACCGTCCCCGACCCCGACGCCGCCGCGCGGCTCCGCTCGCTGGCCGACTGGCCCGGCCCGATCGTCGGCTACCTCGGCAAGCTGATCCCCGAGAAAGGAGTGGAGCGGGTACTCGAGGCCTCGGCGCTCCTCGACCCGGAGGTGCGCGTGGCGGTGGTGGGGTTCGGCCTGGGCCGGGAGCTGCTGGCGGCCCTGGTGGCCGCGCTGGACCGGGGCGACGTCGATGCGTACGCGCGGCTCCGGGACGGCTCCCGGCTGTCGCTCGAGCTCGAGCCCGACGAGGTGCGAGGCGCCCGCGGGTTCGCCGACCGCGTGACGTTCACCGGCCGGCTCGATCACCGGTACGCCCCCGAGGTCGTGGCGGCGTTCGACGTCCTGGTGGTGCCCTCGATCGTCAAGGAAGCGTTCGGGATGGTCGCCGCCGAGGGAGCCGCGGCCGGCGCGCTGCCGCTGGTGGCCCGGCACTCCTCGCTGGCCGAGGTGGCCGAGGCGCTGGAGGTGGCGATCGACCGGCCCGGGGCCCTGTCGTTCGAGCCGGGACCAGGAGCCACCAGGCGCCTGGCCGACGCGCTCCGGCGGCTGCTGGACCTGCCCGCCGACGAGCGCCTG
>CALAEC010000155.1 GCA_937890785.1 uncultured Actinomycetes bacterium | reverse complement strand
GGATCTTCTCGATCGCGCTGGGGTTCTCCAGGCTGGACAGGTCGCCGGGATCCTGGCCCAGCACCGTGGCCCGGATGGCCCGACGGAGGATCTTCGCCGAGCGGGTCTTGGGCAGCTCGTCGACGAACACGATCCGCTCGGGGGTGAAGGCCTTGCCGAGGTGCCGGGCCACCTCGGCCCGGAGCTCCTCGGCCAGGTCGTTCCCGACCGCTTGGCCGGGCTTCGTGATCACGAAGCACCACACCGACTCGCCCTTGACGGGGTGGGGGATGCCCACGGCCGCGGACTCGGCCACCGCATGGTGCTCGGACAGCGCCGACTCCACCTCGGCCGGGCCCAGCCGTTTGCCGGCGACGTTCATGGTGTCGTCGGACCGGCCGTGGAGGAACCAGAAGCCATCCTCGTCGATCGAGGCCCAGTCGCCGTGGACCCACACGTCGGTCCAGCGCGACCAGTACGTCTCGAGGTAGCGGTGGGGGTCCTTCCACACGCCGCGGGTCATGGCCGGCCACGGCTTCGTGCACACGAGCTCGCCGACCTCGCCGCGGGGAACGGGGCGGCCGTCGGGCCCCCACACGTCGACGGCCATCCCCAGGGCCGGTCCCCGGAGGGTGGCGGGCTTCAGCTCGGTGGTCGGGAGCGGTGACAGGAAACAGGCTCCGACCTCCGTGCCGCCCGAGATGTTGATGATCGGGCAGCGGCGGCCGCCGACCTTCTCCAGGAACCACGTCCACGGTTCCGGGTTCCACGGCTCCCCGGTGGATCCCAGGATCCGGAGGCTCGACAGGTCATGCCGCTCCACCCACTCGTCGCCGGCCGGGATCAGGGCCCGGATCAGCGTGGGGGAGATGCCCAGCGTGGTGATGTGGTGGCGCTCGACCATGTCCCACACCCGGTCGGGCTGGGGGAAGTTCGGGGCGCCCTCGTACAGGAACACCGTGGCTCCCAGCGCGCCCGCGCCGGTGATCTCCCACGGCCCCATGATCCAGCCGAGGTCGGTGACCCAGAACAGGATCTCGTCCCGGTGGAGGTCGGTCTGGTACGCGACCTCCTCCGTGACCTTGACGGTCCATCCGCCGTGGACGTGCACCGAGCCCTTGGGCCGCCCGGTGGTCCCGCTCGTGTACGCCAGGAACAGCGGATGCTCCGAGTCGAGCTCGAGCGTGTCGAACCGGGCGTCCGCCCGGCCGAGCAGGTCCTCCCATCGGACGTCCCGCTCGGGCCGCTCGGGCGCGTCGGTCCGCCCGAGCCTCGGCCACACGATCACCGAGCGAACCGATGGCGCCCCGTCGGCGGCCTCGTCGGCG
Source organism: uncultured Actinomycetes bacterium (assembly GCA_937890785.1). GTDB lineage: Bacteria > Actinomycetota > UBA4738 > UBA4738 > CALAEC01 > CALAEC01. The sequence goes on along the minus strand of CALAEC010000155.1, from coordinate 2,212 downwards.
ATCTCCTTCATCGGCACGGCCTGGCCGCGCCGGAGGAACCCATCGGCGGTGATCAGGACCGTGGCCTCGGCGTCGTTCAGCCGGGTGGCCACGGCGTCGGGCGCATAGCCGGAGAAGATGGGGACCCAGATGGCGCCGATCTTGGCGCAGGCCAGCGTGGCCGCCACGGTCTCCGGGGCCATCGGCAGGAAGATCCCCACGGCGTCGCGCTCCCCGACCCCCAGCGAGCGGAGGCCGTTCGCCAGGCGGTCGGCCATCTCGCGGAGCTCGGCGTACGTGACCCGGCGGACGTCGCCGTCCTCCCCCTCCCACAGCACCGCCACGGCGTCCGGGGTCTCCTCGGCCCACCGGTCCACGCAGGTCGTGGCCAGGTTCGTCGTCCCCCCCACGAACCACCGGGCCCAGGGGACCCCCTCCGAGGTGTCGAGGACCCGTTCATAGGGCCGGCCGAACCGGATCCCCAGGTCCTTCACCACGGCGTCCCAGAACCACTCGATGTCGTCGGTGGAACGCCGAACCAGCGCCTCATACGCGTCGATGCCGTGCGCCCGCATGAACCGGGTCACGTTGGCCCCGTCGATCAGCTCCTTCGAGGGACGCCATACCACGTCCGCCGCCGTCACCAGGCTCGCTCCGGTACGCTTGGCCCGACCATGGTGGTCACGAAGCCTACGCCGACGACGCCGGTGGCGGCCAGGCTCCGTCGGCGGCTCCCCGAATCGATCCGTCGGCGGCTGCCGCCGTGGCGCCAGGCCCGACCGTGGGCCCTGGTCGCCTCTGGCGTGGCCGCGGCGGTCGTGTCGACCTCCGCGGTCTGGGGGATCAACCTGCTGCTCCAGTTCGATCAGCACCCCACCCGTCGGGTGCCGGGCCTGTCGTCCGAGTCGGACTTCGCCTCGAAGCCGCGGAACGTGCTGGTGCTCGGGAGTGACACTCGGGCCGGGCTGACCCCGGAGGAACAGGCCCAGTTCGGGACCGAGGAAGCACTCGATGGGGAGCGCTCCGACACGATCATCCTCCTGCACATCGATCCCAGGCGCGATCGCGCCGTGGTCCTGCACTTCCCGCGCGACCTCCGGGTACGGATCCCCGATCACGGCGTCGACAAGATCAACGCGGCCTACGAGCTCGGCGGGCCGGGCCTGGTGGTTCGCACCGTGCGAGAGTTCACCGGCCTGCCCATCCACAACTACATGGAGATCGATCTGGCCGGGTTCCAGGACCTCGTCGACGCGGTGGGCGGGGTCCGCATCTGCATCGACCGGCCCATGGTGGACGACCTCGCCGGGCTGAACCTCCCTCGGGCCGGGTGCTACCTGCTCGACGGCAAGAAGGCACTCGGCTTCGTCCGGGCCCGGCACATCGCCGGCGACATCGTCCCCGACTTCGCCCGGATCGCCCGACAGCAGCAGTTCATGCGGGCGATGCTGAACCGCCTGCTGTCGTTCGGGGCGCTCCTCGACCAGCAGGTCCTCCAGGAGGCGGTCTCCAAGGTCACTACGGACGAGAAGCTGACGGGAGCCGACCTGGTCCTGCTCGGTCAGAAGCTCCGGCAGCTCGCGGAAGAGGACCCCTCGGGCGGGGAGAGCCTGGACTTCCGGGTGGTCCCCTCGGTGCCCCAGGAGATCGAGGGGGTGTCGTACGTGGTGGCCGAGCAGGAAGAGGCCGACCGGCTGTTCGAGGCGCTCGGCAACGGCCGGCCCCTGGGGAAGCTCGGCCTGACCCTGGCCCAGACACTGCCCTCGCCGGGCGTGATCACGGTCCGGGTGTACGGCGAGGGCGACGCCGCCGCGGAGGTGGCCAGGACGCTCCGGTTCGCCGGATTCGTGGTCCTGCCGGTGGTCGAGCCGCCGCTCGCGTACGACGAGAGCCAGATCCTGTACTCGCGGGGCATGGGGCCGCGGCGCGACCGTCTGGCAGGGTACTTCGCCGAGGACCTCCCGCAGACGGAGGTCGAGGACGGCGTGCTGGGCGAGGCGGACGTGGCGGTGGTGGTCGGCCCGGACTGGTCGAGGTTCGGGACGGTAACGGCGGAATGAAGGCCCTGATCCTCTCCGGCGGCGAGGGGACCCGCCTCCGCCCGATCACCCACACCAGCGCCAAGCAGCTGATCCCCGTGGCGAACACGCCGATCCTGTTCTACGGGCTCGAGTCGATCGCCGAGGCCGGGATCCGCGAGGTGGGGATCGTGGTCGGCCACACCGCCGCCGAG
>CALAEC010000154.1 GCA_937890785.1 uncultured Actinomycetes bacterium | reverse complement strand
TGGGTGCCGGCCTGGCCAGGGACCGGCGAGGGCGGACCTGGACGACCCTCGTCGTCGGGGATCCGGAGGCATCCGAGTGGGAGGTTCGCTCGACCCGGCCCGAGCCGCCGCCACCCCCGCCCGGCCTCACGGTCCCCCCCTCGATCCCGGCGGACTGTTCCCGAGACGTCACCGCCGACCTCGCGGGGTGGATCGCCTCCGTTCCGGACGGGTCGACGCTGATATTCAAACGCTATGGGTGCTACCGCGTTGAACGGACGATCGAGGTCCGGAACCGGTCGGGCCTGAATCTCTTCGGCAACGGCGCCTATTTCAAGCGATTCGAGCTGAGCCCGCCCGAGCTCCGATACCCGAACGCGAACGCCCATTGGCGATTCGTCGGCGGCAGCAACATCACCGTGCAGTGGATGGGTGTCGAGGGGACGAACACCGTCCCCGATCAACGGCCGGAGTTCGGTTCGTACCTCCTGGCCTTCGAGTTCGAGCATGCGTTCGCCTTCCACGGCGTCAACGGAGTCACGATCGACAACGCGTGGGCGGACGCTGTTTGGGGCGACGGTCTGTACTTCGCCGGCGGGGACCAGTACGGGCCGGGGCCGTGCCGTGGGATCCGGGTCTCGAACTTCGTCGTCGACCGGAACGGGCGGCAGGGGGTGACGCTGTCGAACGCGGACGGTGCCCTGCTCACGGCCGTCGAGATCTGGCATAGCCGCCGCTCGGGCTTCGACCTCGAGCCACCACCGGGGACCGTTCGGAACGTGGAGATCCGGGACTCCTACACGAACACGATCGGGCTGGCCTTCGCGAGCGGCGGACGCGGCGACGTGTCCAACGTCGAGATCCACCACAACCGGATCGACGGGTGGAGCGTCCCGTGGGTGTACGTCAAGGACAGCCTCGGCGCGCGCCGCTTGAACTGGAGCGTGCACGACAACCGGGTGCTCAACAGTCTCGGCTCCCCTATGCCCATGCTCTACTTCGTGAACGTGGACAGCGTGGACGTGCGGGGGAACATCTCCCATGCCGTCACGACCCAGTCCAGGAAGGCGGTGGAGTTCCAGGGAGCCGGCGGGACCCTGGCGGTCATCGGCAACGACTTCACCGGCGCCTGCCAGCCCTACGTGAAGGACGCCGCCACGGGATCCGTCACGGCAGAGGCGAATACAGTCTCGAGCTGCTAGTTCGCTCATCCCCGGCCCCACGGTCCGCGACGTAAGACCCGGTAGGCGATCCGCTCCGCGTCCAGCATCCCACGAGCCCTGGCCCGGAAGAAGAACGATCCGTCGCCACGCAGGACCGGCGTCCTGCCGAGACGGTGGTGATCGATCCGCCCCCGTCGGTTCGTGCGCCATGCCTCGAGCGCGGCCGAGTCGAACAGGACTCGCGCCACTCGGTCCGCCGCGGCTGACCCGACCGCCCAGGGGTACGCGAAGTGCCGGCACGGGCGGCCCAGCCGGTCCTCGATCAGCTCCTGGCACCGACGCATTTCCCCCTCGGCGGCTGCCGCGTCCGCCCGCGAGAGATCGGTGTGGCTGTGCGTATGCCCTCCCACCTCGACAAGGCCGGTGGACACCGCCTCCTCGAGCTGGGCCCAGGTGAGCGCCTCGGCGCTCCCATCGATCAGGCCGGTGGATAGGTACAGGACCGCCGGGATCTGATGGTGGACGAGCGTAGGGAGGGCTAGGTCGTGGAAGTCGCGGTACCCGTCGTCGAACGTGACCACCACCCCGCCCCGTTCGTCGCGAAGCGACTCGTCGAGCGACCGTACCTCGCCTGACTGGGCCAGTCCGGCCATCTGCGCCTCGAAGCTGTCGGCGGCGACATCGATCTCCCGATCGCCCACACCGACCCGGTGGTACAGCAGGATCACCACATCGCCCGGGCGGCGGCGAGCGACGAGTCCCCACGGCAGCGCCGCCGCTTTCACCAATGACCGGACCGACGCCTGCGGACGCCCCCTCTCTCGACCCAGCAGTGGCGCGCCCGCTCCCACCAGCGCCGCACCGCTCAGGGCGATCGCGGGGAAGTGCAGGACGTAGTCGAAGGAAGCCAGCGTGGCGAGCGCGGCGATCGCGAACGCCGCTGGGACGGCGAGCGGGCTCGGCGGACTGGGGGTCCAGACGCGAGCCAGTGCCCACACGAAGATCAGCAGCAGGAGGACGAAGCCGAGTATCCCCGTCTCGGCTCCCTGATGGAGGAACTCCTGGTGGGCCCACCGGGCGTCCGGGTCAGAGCCGGCGGTGGGGCTCTCCTCGTCGAACCGGCCCGGTCCCACGCCGAGCCACGGATGCGCCTCCATCAGCCCGGCGGCCTCCGACCACAGCCGGACCCGGCGCTGATCGAGCGTCGGGCCGAGCGAGGCCGGATCGCCGGTGGTCGCCAGCACCGTGGTTCCCAGGGAAACGCCGAGCACCGCGACGACGCAGGCCAGCAGGAAGACTCGACGCGGTCGGCCCCTGATGCCCACGAACGCCGCCGCGGGCAGTCCGGCAACGACGATGACGGCCGTGCGAGCGTCGGATGCGGGAGCCACCAACGCGAACCCCACCGCCGCGACGACCGCGCCGAGCCGGATCCGAGGTGAGGCGGCCTGCCTGGCGATCATCAGGCTTGCCACGGCCGCCAGGACGGCCAGGGCCGCCTTCGCGTTCGCGTATCCGAACGGGCCCGACGCGGGATGCGCGCTGAAGATCCCGGCCGGGTCGAGGATCAGGACCAGGAGCGCGACGCCGCCGACGACCCCGGGGACCGCGAGCGGCGCGTTCCGTCCAGTACCCCTGGCCACGAGGTACACCCCCGCGCATCCAACGAGGAGCAGCACGGGCGGTAGGGGGTTCCCCCCGTTCACCGCCGCCGCGAGCACGGTCCACACCGACAGACATCCGACGAGGCCGAGCCCGATCAAGTCCAGGCGATCGAAAGCGCTCCGAAACCCGGCAGGGCCTCGTCGAACGCGGCTCGCCGGCCGGGTCAGGAGCCCCCGCACGTCTTCCACTCCCTCCTGAAGGGCGGCTCGAAGTGGCCCCCGTTCACGCCTCCACCTCGTTCGACGCACGGTCCGCTGCCAGGAGCCTCTTCACCAGCGCACCGGGCTCCAGGTATTCGAGGTACCAGCGCCTGGCGTTGGTCTCGAGATAGGTTCGGTAGTCAGCGTCTGCCCGGATCACCTCGAGGGCCTCGGCGATGCTCTCCCTGGTGCCATCCACGTAATGGATGTGTTCTCCATTACGGAGCGGCGCGGGGAGCGCTCGCGTCAGCGGCAGCGAGATGATCGCCTTGCCCAAGGCCAGGAATTCGCCGAGCTTCCAGCCATGGCAGTCATGGACTGCGGGATTGTTGAAGGCAACGGCCGATCGCTTCGTCTTCCGGAGGTATTCCGCCATGCTGTACCGTCGGGGAGCCGACAGGGACAGCACCTCGTCGATGTCCGACCGGCGACGAGGAGCGAACCCGCCTTCGAACTCCAGCCCGCGTGCGGCGCGGCACACCTCGATGAACCGTGCCCGTGGCGGGTTGACCTCAGCGTGCTTCTTCCAGGGCCACGCCGCGTAGAAGACGTACCCAGGATCCGATACGCCCGGGGTGTATCGGCTCACCGGGAGCCGCCACCGCCGGTAACGGAGCGTGGAGTACGCGTCGTACGGAAGGCGTTTCAGCGTCCAGGTCCGACCGACCGTGGCTTGAGCCGCTCCGGCTGCCACCCTCGCCGAGCGCACCCGGATGCCGAACGTGGGTCCTACGGGGACGAGGGTTGGATGCGCGCGCTCGTCTTCTTCCAGGGCGTTCACCTTCCCGTACACGGTCGCCCACTCGAGCCCCACGGGGTCGAGCGTGGCGTGGTCACCCAGCGACACGTAGAAGCGACTCCCCTCGAGAGAGCCGACCCGGAACGCCACAGCGTACGCAGACGCGTCGAGGTTCAGATCCCGAACGAAGCGAAGCCGGCGGCCGAAGAGCGTCGTCAGCCCGTCAAGGACGTACGCCGCGTAGACGGGGGGAGCCCCGATCGACACGGAGACGACCGGCCGCTCACGGCTCGTCGGCGTCATCATTGGCTCGCGCGGGCAGGTAGAGGAGTACCAGGAACAGCGGGAGGAGCTGGGCCCGCTCCCGGGCCAGCAGCCCGAAGTTCGCGAATCCGGAGAAGGCCAACACGAACAGCCCCGTGTAGGCGAGGGCCATCGTCACGTAGGGACGGCGTCGGAGGCTTCGGAACGCCACCACGAGCGATCGCCACCGAACCAGGGTCAGCACCAGGAGGAAGGCCGTTTCGATCGAA
>CALAEC010000153.1 GCA_937890785.1 uncultured Actinomycetes bacterium | reverse complement strand
GAGATCGCCCGGATCGTCGATCTCCAGGTGCGCGGGCTGGCCGAGCGACTGGCGGCCCGGAAGCTCGAGATCGAGATGACCGACGCCGCTCGGGACTACCTCGCGGAGAAGGGCTACGAGCCCAGCTTCGGGGCCCGGCCGCTGAAGCGGTTGATCCAGCGCGAGGTCCAGGACCCGCTGGCCTCGAAACTGCTGGCCGGCGAGATCGCTGAAGGGAGCCGCATCGAGGTGGACCGGGATGGCGAGGGCCTGGCGTTCCGGGTCACCGGCGGCGGATAGAATCCTCCTGCTCCGGCAGCGGCCGGAGGCATCCGAGAGGAGAAGACATGATCGCGCTCTGGGTGATCCTCGGGATCGTCGTGCTGGTCCTCCTGTGGGGCGTGGTGGCGTACAACCGCTTCGTCTCCCAGCGACAGTCGATCCGCGACGCGTACGCGAACATCGACACCGAGCTCCGTCGGCGGTACGACCTGATCCCCAACCTGGTCGAGTCGGTGAAGGGCTACGCCGCGCATGAGCGGGCCACGTTCGAGAACGTCACCGCGGCGCGCACGGCCGCGATGCAGGCCCAGGGGCCGGAGCAGCAGGCCCAGGCCGAGAACATGCTGACCGATGCCCTCCGCCGGCTGTTCGCGGTGGCCGAGGCCTACCCGGAGCTGCGGGCCTCGGAGAACTTCCAGGCTCTCCAGGCCGAGCTGGCCACCACCGAGGACCGGATCCAGGTCTCTCGGCGCTTCTACAACGCCGCCGTCCGTGAGTTCAACGAGCGGGTCCAGTCGGTGCCCTCGAACGTGATCGCCTCGATGTTCGGGTTCCGGGAGGAGCCCTACTTCGAGATCGAGGAGGGCGACCGGGCCACCCTGGAGGAGGCGCCGCGGGTCGACTTCGGGGGGCCGGCCGCTCCGGCCCCACCCCCACCAGCCGGGCCGCCCCCCGCCCCGCCGGGGAGCCCGCCGCCGGCCGGATAGCCAGCCGGGAGGTGCCGTTCGGGGCGCTCCTGGGTAGGCTCTTGCCGAGGAGGTAGCCGATGCTGGAACGATTCACCTGGATCAAGCAGTCGGGCTTCCGGTGGTCCGGCGACGGGATGACCGTCTACATCGATCCGTGGGACGTGCCCGAGGACTTCGAGCCGGCGGACGTGGTGTTCATCACGCACGCCCACGACGACCACTACTCCCGCGACGACCTGGCCAGGATCGGCCGGGACGACACGGTGTTCGTGGCCCCACGCGACGTGGCGGCGGAGCTGTCGGGCGACGTCACCGCCGTGGCTCCCGGCGACACGATCGACGTGCGGGGGATCAAGGGACAGGCCGTCCCCGCGTACAACATCCGCCCCGAGCGGCTCCAGATGCACCCCAAGGAGAACAACTGGGTCGGATACGTTGTGGAGCTCGAGGGCAACGTCTACTACCACGCGGGGGACACCGATCACCTGCCGGAGCTCGAGGGCATCCGGTCCGACGTGGCCTTCGTGCCGATCGGCGGGAAGTTCTGCTGCGGCGTGGACGAGGCCGTGGGACTGGTCAAGGCCATGACCCCGGACCTGGCCGTGCCGATGCACTACGGGTTCAACGAGGGCGTCGGCGTGGCTCGCGACGGGGAGCGGTTCCGGGAGGACGCCTCGCCGGTCAAGGTCGAGGTGCTCACCCCGGTCGTGCCCTTCAACTTCGAGTGACCCGCCGGCCGCAGGTGCTGAAGCTGGTGGCCATCCTGGCCGCTTCTGGCCTGCTGGTGGGGGCCCTGGTGGCCGCGGTCTCGGTCGGCACGGCCGCGCCGTTCTGTCCCTCGGGGCCGAGCGGCGCCGAGTGCCAGACGCTCGTGGTCACACTGGCCCGCCGGGCCGGGCTGGTGGCCGGGGCCGCCGCCGTGCTGATGGTCCTGATCGCCGCCGGCCTGGTCCGGATGCTGTCGCAGGACGACCGGCAACGGGCGGAGCGAGCGATGGAGGCCTATCGGGCCCGGGAACAGGAGGGATGACGATGGCACTGGGGTACGAGGGCGAGCTGTACATCCTGGCGTTCGACCACCGGGGATCGTTCCAGAAGAAGATGCTGGGCATCGCGGGTTCACCGACCCCAGAAGAGGCCGAGCGGATCTCCGACGCCAAGTCGGTGATCCTCGAGGGGTTCCTCCGGGCGCTCGAGGAAGGGGCGCCCCGCGAGGCCGCCGGTATGCTCGTCGACGAGCAGTTCGGCGCCGACCTCGCCCGGCGCGGGAAGAAGGAGGGCGTTCTCCTGGCGATGCCCGTGGAGAAGAGCGGCCAGGACGAGTTCGACTTCGAGTACGGCGATGATTTCGACGCGCACATCGAGGAGTTCGACCCGTCGTTCTCAAAGGTCCTGGTCCGGTACAACCCCGAGGGCGACCGGGAGATGAACACCCGGCAGGCCACCCGCCTGCGGAGGCTGTCGGACTGGCTGCACGAGCGCGACCGCAAGTTCCTGTTCGAGCTACTGGTGGCGGCTGAGCCGTCGCAGCTCGAGGCCGTCGGGGGCGACGAGGACCGGTACGACAAGGAGATTCGGCCGGGCCTGATGCTGCAGGCGATCCGCGACCTCCACGGCTTCGGCATCGAGCCCGACATCTGGAAGATCGAGGGGCTGGACCGCCGAGAGGACTGCCGAGCGGTGGCCGAGCTGGTGCGGTCCGACGGCCGCGACGGCGTGGCCTGCGTGGTCCTGGGGCGGGGCGCCGATGAGGCCGCCGTGGAGCACTGGCTCCGCCAGGGGGCCGGGGTCCCCGGCTACATCGGGTTCGCCATCGGCCGCACGATCTGGTGGGACCCGCTGAAGGCGTACCTGAACGACGAGACCAGCCGGGAGGAGGCCGCCGCCACCATCTCGGCGAACTACCGCCGCATGATCGACGTGTATCGGGGCGGATGACCAGTTGGTCCGGCGGCGGGTCCACCCAGTAGGATTCGCCCGCCGGTAGTCACCTGAGAGGAGGCTGAGGATGGCCGTTATCAAGACGATCGATCTCGTCGGCGTCTCAAACGAGTCCTGGCGCGACGCCGCGTCCCAGGCGCTGGCCGACGCCTCGAAGACCCTGCGCGGGATCCAGGGGATGGACGTGCTCGAGACTTCCGCGGTCGTCGCGAACAACGAGATCACCGAGTACCACACTCACGTTCGGATCAAGTTCCGTATCGAGCGGTAAGCGCGGCGGGGCCGGCCGGGGCCCGGGCTACACTGGGCCGATGCCGGCCACGATCCTGGTGGGCACCCAATGGGGTGACGAGGGAAAGGGAAAGGCCACCGACCTCCTGGGGGACCGGATGGACCTGGTGGTCCGGTATCAGGGGGGGAACAACGCCGGCCACACCGTCCGGGCCGGCGAACACACCCTGAAGCTGCACCTCGTGCCGTCGGCGATCCTGTCGCCCGGGGTCACCCCAGTCATCGCCGACGGCGTTGTTGTCGATCCCGGCGTGCTGCTGGAGGAGATGGACGAGCTCGAGGCCCGGGGGATCGACACCTCCCGCTTGCTGGTCTCGGCGAACGCGCACCTGATCATGCCGTACCACCTCGAGCTGGATCGCGTCACCGAGCGCTACCTCGGCCGCAACCGGCTGGGCACGACGAAGCGGGGGATCGGGCCGGCGTACGCGGACAAGGCCACTCGCATCGGGCTGCGGGTCCAGGACCTGACCGACGAGAAGATCTTCCGGGAGAAGCTCGAGGTCGTTCTGAAGGAGAAGAACGCCATCCTGTCGCGGGTCTACAACCGCCTGCCACTCCGGGCCGACGACATCGTCCGGGACTACCTCGGCTACGGGGAGCGCCTGGCGCCGCACATCGCGGACACCTCAGCGGTGCTGTATCGGGCGCTGCGGGAGGGGAAGCGCGTGCTCCTCGAGGGCGCCCAGGGCACGCTCCTCGACCTCGACCACGGGACGTATCCGTTCGTGACCTCCTCGAACCCGGTCGCGGGGGGGGCGCTGGTCGGCACCGGGCTGGGGCCGAAGGAGGTCGATCGGGTCATCGGGGTGACCAAGGCCTACGTGACCAGGGTGGGCTCCGGGCCGTTCCCCACAGAGGACGAGGGCCAGGCCGGCGCGCGGATGCAGGACCGAGGGCAGGAGTTCGGGACCACCACCGGCCGCCGGCGCCGGTGCGGCTGGTTCGACGCGGTCCTGCTCAGGTACGCCGCGCGAGTGAACGGCCTGACCGAGCTGTTCCTGACCAAGCTCGACGTGTTGTCCGGCCTGCGGTCGGTGAAGGTGTGCGTGGCGTACCGGTACGAGGGCGCGGTGTTCGAGGACGTCCCCCCGCACCAGTCGATCGTCCATCGGGCGGAGCCGGTGTACGAGGAGCTGGAGGGGTGGCCCGAGGAGCTGTCCGAGGCCCGCGGCGTCGACGACCTCCCGCCGGCGGCCCGGAAGTACGTGGAGCGGCTGGCCGACCTCGGCGACGTTCCGGTGGGCACCGTATCGGTCGGTCCGTCCCGCGAGCAGACCGTCGAGGTGGGCCTCTAGCGTGCGGGTCCTGGTCGTCGGCGGGGGAGGGCGGGAGCATGCGCTTGCCTGGGCGCTGGCCCGGGATCCGTCGGTCGACGAGGTGCTGGCGGCGCCGGGGAACGCGGGGATCGAGGACGTGGCCCGGTGCGTGCCGGTCGAGGCCGACGATATCGACGGCATCGTCGCCCTGGCCGAGGCTGAGTCGATCGACCTCACGGTGGTCGGCCCCGAAGCCCCGCTCGTGGCAGGCCTGGTCGACGCATTGCACGCTCGGGGCCGGCTCGCGTTCGGCCCCACCGCGGCCGGCGCTCGGATCGAGGGCTCGAAGGCGTGGGCCAAGGAGCTGCTGCTTCGCCACGAGATCCCCACCGGCCGAGCCGAGATCACCGACGACGTGACCCGGGCCGTGATGCTCCTGGACGCGTTCGAGCCCCCCTGGGTGATCAAGGCCGACGGGCTCGCGGCGGGAAAGGGCGTCGTGGTCACGGCCCACCGACAGGAGGCCGTGGCGGCCATCGAATCGATGCTGGTGGATCGGATCTTCGGCTCAGCCGGAGACCGGATCCTGATCGAGGAGCACCTGGAGGGTCGCGAGGTCTCGGTGCTGGCCCTGACCGACGGCGAGGCCGTCGTGCCGCTCGAGCCGGCTCAGGACTACAAGCGGGCTCTCGACGGGGACCGAGGGCCGAACACCGGTGGGATGGGAGCGCACTCGCCGGTTCCGGAGGTCGACCACGACCTGGCGAAGCGGATCGCGGCTGAGATCCTGGAGGCCGCCGTGGCCGCGCTGGCCGCCGAGGGCGTCCCGTACCGCGGGGTGCTGTACGCGGGGCTGATGCTCACCGCCGAGGGGCCGAGGATCCTCGAGTTCAACGCCCGGTTCGGGGATCCCGAGGCCCAGGCCGTCCTTCCCCGGCTGGCCTCGGGCCCGGCCGAGGCGCTCCTGGCCTGCGCACAGGGGCGGCTGGATCGGGGGACGGTCACCTGGTTGCCGGAGGCGTGCGTCACCGTGGTGCTGGCCTCGGGTGGCTACCCCGGCAAGTACCGGACGGGCGTCCCGATCGACGGGCTCGAGGAGGCCGGAAAGACCGACAGGGTCGCGGTCTTCCACGCCGGGACGGCCAGGCGGGACGGTAGAGTGGTGACCGCAGGTGGACGGGTGCTGGCCGTGAGCGCGCTGGGGGTGGATCTTGCCGAGGCACGGGCGCGCGCGTACCGCGCGGCGTCCCTGATCTCGTTCGAGGGTCTCCACCGCCGCGAGGACATCGCCCTGGAGGCTGCACGTGGCTGAACCGCTCGTGGGGATCCTGGTCGGCTCCGCCTCCGACCTGCCGGTGCTCCAGCAGGCCACGGCGATCCTGGAGCGTCTGGACATCCCCCATGAGATCCACGTGATGTCGGCCCACCGAACCCCCGACCTCGTCGACGAATACGCCCGGACCGCCGAGGAGCGGGGCCTGGTCGTCGTGATCTGCGGGGCCGGCCGTGCCGCCCACCTGGCCGGGGCGGTGGCCGCCCGAACCGTCCTCCCGGTGATCGGCGTGCCGGTCGGCGCCGACCACCTCGGCGGTGCGGACGCCCTGTACTCGACGGTCCAGATGCCGCGCGGCGTCCCCGTGGCCACCGTTGGGATCGACGGCGCCGTGAACGCCGCGCTCCTGGCGGCGCAGATCCTGGCGGTCCGCGATCCCGAGGTCCGCGTCAAGCTGCACGAGTTCAAGGAGTCGCTGGCCGAGGGGCTGAAACTATGATCTCCCGGTACACGCTGCCCGAGATGGGCGCGGTGTGGTCCGAGGAGACCAAGCTGGGCCACTGGCTCCGGATCGAGGTCCTGGCCTGCGAGGCCTGGGCCGAGCTGGGTCGGATCCCCGCGGCCGACCTCGAGGCCATCAGGGCCCGTGCGTCGTTCGACCCGGAGCGCGTCCGGCAGATCGAGGAGACCACCCACCACGACGTTGCGGCGTTCGTACAGGCCGTGTCGGAGAGCATCGGGCCGGCGGGGCGGTGGATCCATTTCGGGATGACCTCCAGCGACCTGCTCGACACGGGGCTTG
>CALAEC010000152.1 GCA_937890785.1 uncultured Actinomycetes bacterium | reverse complement strand
CGGCGGAAGTACAGCCGGAGCGGCACCAGTGTCAGCCCCCGCTCCTGGGTCTTCCCGATCAGCCGGTCGATCTCGGCCCGGTGGAGCAGGAGCTTCCGAGGCCGGCGGGGCTCGTGGCCTCGCCCGGCGGCCTGCGCGTACGGGGGGATGTGCAATCCCTCCAGCCATACCTCGCCGTCCGCTACCCGGGCGAAGGCCTCGGCCAGCGACGCTCGGCCGGCCCGCAGCGATTTGACCTCGGAGCCGGTGAGGACCATCCCGGCCTCGACGGTCTCCTCGATCGCGTAGTCGTGTCGCGCCCGCCGGTTCGTGGCGACCGCGCGGTGCCCCGCGGCCATGGGGCCAGCGTAGCGGCTAGGTGAGGTACGGGACCGGGTCCACGGGCTCGCCGTTGACCCGGACCTCGAAGTGGAGATGGCACCCCGTGGAGAGGCCGGTGGTGCCCACGAGCCCGATCTGCTGCCCTCGGCTCACACTCGATCCCGAGGACACCCCGATGCTCGACTGGTGTGCGTACAGCGTGGAGAGACCGTTGCCGTGGTCGATCACGGTGGCGTTGCCGTACCCGCCGTTGGAGCCGGCCGAGAGCACGGTGCCGTCCTCGGCGGCGTAGATCGGCTGGCCGCACGCCCCGTCGATGTCCACGCCCGAGTGGAACCGGGTGGTCCCGTACACCGGGTGGGTGCGGTAGCCGAAGCCGGACACGATGGCGCCGCTGGTCGGCCAGAACAGTTCGCCGCCGTACTGCCCCGAGCCGGTCGAGCCAGAGCCCTGGATCAGCCCCTGGATCCGGGCCGACTCCGCTTCGAGCTGGGCGACCGCCTCTTCGTAGCGCTCCCGGGCGCTGTTGAGATCTTCGAGGGACTCGGCGGTGAACTCGACTTCGAGGTCGATCTGCTCGAGGAGGGCCTCTTGCTGCGCCGTCATGGCAGCGATCCGCTCGGTCTGGCGCCGGATCTGGCGGAACCGCATGGCCACCCCGTCCTCGTACACGCCGACGCGGTCCTGCCGGGTGGCCACGAGCTCGCGGGACACGCGCACCCCGGCGAGCAGGTCCGCGCTCACCGACAGGACCCGCTCGACGTAGAACGTTCGGTCGGCGATCGCCCCGAGGTCGTCGGCGCCCAAGACCGCTTCGGCGTATGCGGTCGGCCCAAGCTTGTACGCGGTGGCGGCCTTGGCGTTCAGCAGCTCCTGCTGGGCCAGCAGGTCGGCCCGGGCGCGCTCCAGTCGCTTCGTCCACAGCTCGAGCTCATGGCGCGCCACGTCCAGCGCGGCCTGCACCTCGGCGAGCTTCGCCTGAGCCGCGGCCAGGTCCTGTTGGAGGAGCCGGACCTCGGCGGTCAGTCCCGACCGATGCTGCTGGGCGGCCGAGAGCTGCTCCCGGACGTCCCGGCTCTCCTCTGTCGCCTCCTGGAGCTGCTCACGCCGCTGGTCCAGCCTGCGCTCGATCTGCTCGAGCTGTTGCGCGGACGCGGGCGGCCCGCCCACCGCCGCCAGCGCCACCGCAAGCGCGACGATCGCTCGTCTCATCCTGGACATGGGGAAGTTCCTGTTCGCGGGGGGCCTCATCCTAGCCACGGCCCGCGGCCGTGGCAAGGGTTCTGTCAGACCTCGAGGAACCGACGCATCGCCAGCAGGCTGGCCACGGCGGCGATGATGATCCCGGCGCCCAGCAGGATCGGCACCGTGAACAGGATCTCCGGGGTATCGATCCACGTCGGCACGAACTGGACCTCGCCGCGGAGCGGGTCGATGAACAGGAACTTCATGGCGAAGATCGCCAGCACCGCGGCCACCCCGCCGATCAAGCCCTCCACCACGCCCTCGATCAGGAACGGCACCCGGATGAACCAGTTCGTCGCGCCCACGAGCTTCATGATGGCGATCTCCTTGCGCCGGGCGAACACCGCCATCCGAACGGTGTTGCCGATCAGCCCGGCCGCAGACAGCAGCATGATGGCCGCCACGGCGATCACCCCGGTGCGGAGCACGCTGGTCACCGCCAGGAGCCGCTTCAGGATGGCCTGCTCGTCGCGGATCTGGTCGATGGCCGGGTCGCCGGCGAGCCGGGCCCGGATCACCGGGAAGTCCGCGGGATCGACGAGCTTCACCCGATAGGACTGTGGCATGGCCGACGGGTCGACGTTCTCGACCAGTGCCGGGTTGTCGCGGAACAGCTGCTGGAAGTTCGCGTACGCCTGCTCCCGGTTCTCGAAGAACACAGCGTCGACCTCGGGGATCGATTCGATGTTCCGGCCCAGCGCTTCGATCTCATCGGACGAGGCGTCCTCGCGGAGGAACACCGACACCTCGACCTTGGAGGCCCACTCCCCCGTCATCAGCCGGACCTGCCGCTCGACCAGCAGCGCGCCGCCGAGGAGGAACAGCGAGATGAACACCGTCGAGATCGCGGCGAACGTGACCAGAGCGTTCCGGCGGAGCGCCGTGGCGGTCTCGCGGAAGAAGTAGCCGTACCTACGCACCGTAGCCGTAGACCCCGCGGGCCTGGTCCCGGACGACCTGGCCCTTGTCCAGCTCCACCACGCGACGCCGCATCGCGTCGACGATGGCGTTGTCGTGCGTGGCCATGATCACCGTGGTCCCGGTCCGGTTGATCCGGTCGAGGAGCTTCATGATCTCGACCGAGGTCGAGGGGTCCAGGTTCCCGGTCGGCTCGTCGGCCAGCAGGATCAGGGGCCGATTGACGAAGGCCCGGGCGATCGAGACCCGCTGCTGCTCACCGCCGGACAGCTCTTCGGGATAGTTGTTGAGCTTGGTGCCGAGGCCGACCAGCTCGAGGATCTCCGGCACCCGCTTGTCGATCACGTGCCGGGGCTTGCCGATCACCTCCAGGGCGAAGGCCACGTTCTCGAACACGGTCTTGTCCGGCAGGAGCTTGAAGTCCTGGAACACCGTGCCCACGTTCCGGCGGAGGTACGGCACCTTCCACGGCGAGAGGTGGGCGATGTCCTTGCCGGCCACCCAGATGCTGCCTCGGGTGGGCTCCTCCTCCTTCAACAGGAGGCGGATGAACGTGGACTTCCCGGACCCCGACGGGCCCACGACGAACACGAACTCCCCCTTGCGCACCTCGATGTTGACCTCCTCGAGGGCGACCACGGAGTCCTTGTAGATCTTGCTGACGTGCTCGGTCTTGATCATGGGAATTGGCGGTCCGTCATGCTAGCAGACACCCCTGGGCAAGTGAACCACCCCAGGCTTCGGTGGTGTTTCGGCGCGTCAGGAGCGAGCCTTGAGGACCTCTCGGGCGGTTCGGGCGATGCCCACGGCGTCGAGGCCGAACTTGGCGTAGAGCTCGGCCGGAGAGCCGGATTCGCCGAAGCTCCGCATCCCGATGCGGTGGAGAGGCGCCGCCGAGCCGTTCCCGGCCGCGAGGACCTCGGCCACGGCCCCGCCCAGGCCGCCGTGGACGCTGTGATCCTCGATCGTGATCACGGCGCGGTGGCGCGCGGCGGCCATCCGGACCGCGGGCTCATCGATCGGGGTGATCGTGTGAACGTTCAGGACGGTCGTGGATACGCCATCGTCCTCCAGGGCTTCGGCGGCCTTCACGGCCTCACCCACCGGCGCGCCGGTGGCCACCAGAGCCACGTCGGATCCCTCCAGGAGCGTCACCGCCTTCCCGAACTCGAACCGATAGCCATCGTCGTTCACGTCCTCGACGCCCTGTCGGGTCAGCCGGAGGAACGCGGGACCCCGGTGGTCGAGGAGGTACTCCACGGCCCGCTCGGTCTCGACCGCGTCGGCCGGATTGATCACCGACACGTTCGGGAGCGCTCGGATCATGGCGATGTCCTCCAGCGACATCTGCGAGTACCCGTCCTCACCGACGCCGACGCCGCTGTGCGTGCCCACGATCCGGACGTTGGCCTCCTGGTACGCCACCGAGAGCCGCACGGTCTCGAAGCGACCCGTCACGAAGCACGAGAACGAGCACGCCCACGGGACCTTCCCCTCGAGGGCCAGTCCCGAGGCGATGCCGATCATGTTCGACTCAGCGATCCCGCACTCGAGGAACCGATCCGGGTACCGCTCAGCGAACGCTTCGGTGCGCGTGGAGTCCCGGAGGTCGCCGGTCAGCACGATCACGCGGGGGTCCTCGCCGACACGGGCGATGGCCTCACCGAACGCGTCCCGCGTGGCCGCGCCCATCAGCCGCTCCGTTCCCCTCGAAGCTCCGCCAGGGCCCGCTCCGCCATCTCGCCCTCCGGGGCCTTGCCGTGCCAGGCCGGGTCCAGCTCCATCCACGACACGCCCTTGCCCTTCACCGTGCGCGACACGATCAGGCTGGGCCGGCCGGTGACCAGGGCCGCCTCGTCGAGCGCGTCGAGGATCTGGGCCATGTCGTGCCCGTCGATCTCCCGGACGTGCCAATTGAACGAGCGCCACTTCGCGACCACCGGCTCGATGTCGAGGCGCTCCGCCACCTTCCCCGTCTGCTGGACCTGGTTCGCGTCGAGAATCCCGCACAGGTTGTCGAGGCCGCGCCGGCCGGCGAACATGGCCGCCTCCCAGATCTGGCCGGCCTGCTGTTCGCCGTCGCCCATCATGCAGTACACCCGCCACGCGGCACCGTCCAGGGCGCCGGCCACCGCCATCCCCACCGCCACCGAGAGCCCTTGGCCCAGCGAGCCGGTTGAGGCCTCGATGCCAGGCAGCCGGGTGCGATCGGGGTGGCCCTGGAGCGGCGAGCCGAGGTCCCGAAGCGACTTCAGCTCCTCCTTCGGGAAGAAGCCGCCCATCGCCATGGCCGCGTAGACGATCGGGATGCAGTGCCCCTTCGAGAGCACGAACCGGTCGCGGTCCGGCCACCTCGGTTCCTCGGGTCGGAGCCGGAGCGTGTGGAAGTAGAGGGCGGCGATCATGTCGGCGGCCGAGAGGGTGCCGCCCGGATGGCCCGAGCCGGCCTCGATGATCATCTCGAGGTCGAGGATCCGAAGCTCGCGGGCGGTCCCGGTGAGGCGCTCGATCAGCGCCTCACGCTCGGTGTCGACGGCCACGACGCTTAGCCTACCCCCTGGCCCCGTCGGTCGAACCGCCCGCTTCTGCCCCCGCCGACGCCCGATGTCGGAGCGCCGCCTCGATGAGCGGCCGGACGTCGCCGTCGAGGACCCGGTCGACGTCCCCGATCTCCACGCCGGTGCGGTGGTCCTTCACCAGCCGGTACGGGTGGAGGACGTACGAGCGGATCTGGGAGCCGAACTCGATGTCGCGGCGTTCGCCTCGCAGGTTCTCGATCCGCTCCGCACGCTCGCGCCGGGCCAGGTCCATCAGCCGGGAGGTGAGGATCCGCATGGCCACGGCCCGATTCTGCTGCTGCGAGCGCTCGTTCTGGCAGGCCGCGGTGATGCCCGTGGGAATGTGGGTGAGCCGGACCGCCGAGTCGGTCACGTTGACGTGCTGCCCGCCGGCGCCGCTGGAGCGGTACGTCTCGATCCGGAGGTCCTTCGGATCGATCTCGATCGCCTGATCCTCCGGGAGGAGCGGGATCACGTCGAGCGAGGCGAACGACGTGTGCCTGCGGCTCGAGGCGTCGTACGGCGAGATCCGAACCAGGCGGTGCACGCCCCGCTCGGCCGAGAGCAGCCCGTAGGCGTTGCGGCCACGGACGATGAACGTGGCGCTCTTGATCCCGGCCTCGTCGCCGGGGTTCACCTCGTCGAGCTCGACCTCGAACCCCTCGCGTTCGGCCCACCGCAGGTACATCCGGAGCAGCATCTCGGCCCAGTCCTGGGACTCGGTCCCGCCGGCGCCGGCGTGCAGCGAGGCCACCGCGTCGTTGGCGTCGTACTCGCCGCCGAGGAGCGCCGCCAGCTCGAGCGCCGCCACGTCGGCTTCGAGCTGCTCCAGCGACGCGTCGAGCTCCTTCTCCGTGGCCGTGTCCGGCGACTCGTCGAGGAGCTCGTCGAGGACCTCGGCTTCCTCGAGCCGCTCGGCCAGCCCGTCGTAGCGGTCCAGCTCCTCCCGGAGGCCGGCCAGCCGGCGGGTCAGGTCCTGTGCTCTGGCGGGATCGTCCCAGAGGCCGGGCTCGGCGGTGGCGCGCTCGAGGTCCTCGGCCCGGCTGCGGCGGGCATCGACGTCAAAGGTACTCCTTCGCGCTGGCCACCCGGGACTTCAGGTCGTCGATCCGCGTCCGGCGCTCCGTCATCGCTACGCCGTGTTCGCGCCGTGGCACTTCTTGTACTTCTTGCCGGAGCCGCACGGGCACGGGGCGTTGCGGGGGATCTTGTTCGAGGTCGTGCCGGCGCCGGGGCCCGCGATGGCCTCCTGGCGGCTCCGACCGGCTACCAGCCGCTGCGGTCTGGGGCGGGCCGGCTCGTCCTGACGGACCAGCTCGACCCGGTAGATGTAGCGGACGAACTCCTCGACGATCGAGGCCTTCATGCTCTCGAACATCGAGTGGGCCTCGTTCTGGTACTCGACCAGCGGATCGCGCTGGCCGTAGGCCCGCAGGTGGATGCCCTCCTCGAGGTAGTCCATCTCGTGGAGGTGCTCCCGCCACTTGTTGTCGGTGACCGACAGCACCACCATCCGCTCCAGCTCCCGCATGACTTCCTCGCCGAGCCCCTGTTCCCGCCGCTCGAAGGCCGAGATGGCTTCCTGGAGCACGCGGTCGCGGATCTCGTCGGCGTCCTCGATCGCCTTGAGCTGCTCGACGGTCAGCTCGGTTGGATACGTGGCCTGGAGCGTGGTCACCAGCCCCTCCAGGTCCCACTCCTCGGGGAAGATCTCGGCGCTGACGTACTGGGCAACGGTACCTTCGATCACTTCGGCGACCATCTCGACGGCCTGGTCGCGGAGGTTCTCGCCCTCGAGGATCCGGCGCCGGTCACCGTAGATGATCCTCCGCTGGGTGTTCATGACCTCGTCGTACTTGAGGACGTTCTTCCGACGCTCGAAGTTGATGGCCTCGACCTGCTTCTGGGCGTTCTCGATCGCTCGCGACACGATCCGCGCCGTGATCGGCTCGTCCTCGGGCCACTTGAAGCGGTTCATGATGGCCTCGATCCGCTGGGCCGCGAACAGCCGCATCAGGTCGTCCTGGAGCGAGAGGTAGAAGAGGGACTCGCCCGGGTCCCCCTGGCGCCCCGACCGGCCCCGGAGCTGGTTGTCGATCCGGCGGGACTCATGGCGCTCGGTGCCGAGGACGTAGAGGCCGCCGAGGTCCACGACCTCGTCGTGCTCCGCTCCGGTCTGCTTCTTGTAGCGCTCCAGGATCGGCTCGTACTCGGTCTCGTAGTTCGCCCGCTCCTCCTCGTCCATCTCGAACAGGAGGTACCGGTCGTTGTCCCAGCCGTTCGCGGCCATCTCCTGGCGGGCCAGGTACTCGGGGTTGCCGCCGAGCATGATGTCGACGCCCCGGCCGGCCATGTTCGTGGCCACGGTCACCGAGCCCTTCCGCCCGGCCTGGGCGATGATCATGGC
>CALAEC010000151.1 GCA_937890785.1 uncultured Actinomycetes bacterium | reverse complement strand
GCGCTCGTCCCGACCTGACGGTCCTGCCCGCCGAGCGGCGAACCGAATCCACATCGGCACCGTCCAATCCATCGGAGTCGGGAAGGAGGCCCCCGATGCGGAGGATGGTGCTCGGAACGGTGGCCGCGTTCGCCGTGGCCATGCTGGCGGCTGGATCTGGATCCGGGGCTGAGCCCACGTCCGGAGCGGAGGGCGAGCCCGCGGACGTCCTGTTCCTCCGGACGTCCGATGGCGTGGCGTTGGTGCAGCCGGACGGCTCGGCCGTCAGCGTCCCGGGGGCGATCCCCGCCATCGACTGGTCGGCCGTCGTTCGAGCGGTCCCGACCGACGATGGGACACGCGTCGAGGCCGTCGACCCGGCGTCCGGGGACCTCCGGTGGACGAAGGACGTACCCGGGACCCTCGAGGTGAAGATCGCCTCGGCCGGTGCGGAGATGGTGGCCCTCGGCGATCCGCGGGAGGGAGCGGGGTACGCCTTCGGCCGGACCTCGACGAGGCTGGTGCTCCTCGACAAGGGCATCTCCGAGCCGAGGACGATCGAGCTCGACGGGAACTACGCACCCGAGGCGTTCTCCACCGACGGGACCAGCCTGTTCGTGGTGGAGTACCTGCCTCCACAGCGGCCCACCAGCTACCGCGTCCGCCGGCTCGACCTGGCCACCGAACGGGTCGAGGGCGTGTACACGGTCGACCAGGAGCTCCAGGATTCGATGCAGGGAACGGCCCGGATCCAGGCGGCCAGCCCGGACGGGAGCCGCCTGTACACGCTCTACAGCCAGGAGATCGCCGGTGGAGCGCACACGTTCGTCCACGTCCTGAGCCTCGACGAGCTGTGGGCCCACTGCATCGACCTTCCCGCCTCCTTCCAGGCTTTCGACGAACGTGGCGTGGCCATCTCGGTCACCCCGGACGGCGCGCGCCTGTACGTGGCGGACGCGGCCTCGGGCGTGGTGGCCGAGGCCGACACGGAGACCCTCGCCGTCACCCGGACGGCCGACATCCCGTTCTGGTCGCGAGGCGGGATCGCCCATGCCGCGTCGGGCCCCGACGGGCGTCTCTACCTGGCCAAGGGAGACGGCGTCGTTGAGGTCGACACCGGCACGCTCGTCCCGGGCCGGTCGTGGGAGCTCGATGGCCGGATCACCGGGCTCCAGGTCTCCGGCGACGGCGGACGGCTGTTCGTGGGGCTGAAGGACGAGATCATCGTCCTCGACACGGCCTCCGGAGCCCACGTCGGCGTCCTGGAACCGGTCGGCATCGAGGCGATCCGGCAGCTGGGGACGTCCGCGCGTTCCCTTGAGGAGGAGCGGACCACCACCGAATGCGCCTGCTGAGCACCGCGCTCAGTGGTAGACCCGGACCTCCATGCCGTAGCCCATGATCGAGAACATGTGCTTCGCGGTCCAGTACGGGACCCGGGCACAGCCGTGGCTGGCGTTCGTGGGCGGGACATCGGGCCACCCGTGCACCGCTCGCAGCCCGTCGAAGTAGGAGGGATAGTACAGACGGTTCGGGCTGAAGCCGGCGATCTTGCGGTGCACGCTGAACACGCCGTCGCGGGTCGCCCCGCCTGCGCCGGTCGAGGTGTGGACGATCTCATCGACCTCGCCGTTCCGCACCACGTACAGAACCTGCTTCGACTGGTTGATCTCGATGTGGACCTTCTCGCTCTTCGACCTCGGCCGTGGCGTGCGTGGGTTCGCCAGGCGCTTCCAGGTGGCTCGGCTCACCGACCCGACCCGCCGCATGCCGTTCACCTTGTGGAACGCCAGCACCGCGTCGGCGGTGCGGTGGTCGAAGCCTTGGTTCGGCCTCGGCACGAGGTAGTGGAGATCCCGGAGCCGTTGCTCCAGGGCGCTCACCCACCGCCCGTTCGAGCTCGCCCCGAGCGGCGGCGGCGTTCCGACGCGCTTGGCGTCCGTGGTCTCCTCGGCGGGCTCGTGGTCGGCGTCGCCGAACGAGGCCACGGCCCGGTATCGGCCGGCCCGGAGGATCGTGAACTCGGCGGCGTACTCGCCCGCCTCGACCGGCGCGTCCACCCGCCCGGCCACCTTGTCTCCGCGGAGGAGCGTGACGTTCACCGACGCGCCGGGGTGGTCCGGCCCCAGGCGGCCGCTCACCACCGCGGTGCCGAACAGGGTGACCCCGTTCAGCCCGACGGTCAGCTTGGGCCGGACCAGCAGCAGGACCGGCGCGCTCTGGTCGGGACCGACCCGGGCCGCCACACGCACGTTCCGCTGCGGGGTGAACGCCACGGAGAAAGAGCCGCCGGCATCGGTGGTGGCACTGGTGAGGGCGCTCGCCGGGGCGTCCGCGTCCACGATCTCGACCGTGGTGCCCGAGGGCGGCGCGGGGGCCACGGATCCCGACAACGAGGCTGCCTCACCGAACGTGAGGGAGGTCGGTGCGGCCGAGAGGGAGATGCTGGCCGCGGCCGCCGGGGATGCCGGCGCCAGCGCAACGACGAGGCCCACCGCAACGGCGACGCCCGCTCCCCTCCACGGCCTCCGAGCGCGGGCAGCCCCGTCCATGCAGCGAGCAGGATACGCGAACGGGCTTCAGGAACGCACGCGGCCGTTGGCCCGGCGCATCCGGGGCACCGCCGTGCCCACCAGGATGGCCGCGATCCCCACAAGGAACCCCACGGCCAGCGTGCGGCTGGGGACGAACGTCATGGCCAGGGCCGAGGACGCCAGAAGGGCGCTCCACAGGTACATCAGCAGGACGGCCTGCCGGTGGGTGTGGCCGATCTCCAGCAGCCGGTGGTGGATGTGCTCCTTGTCCGGGGCGTACACGGGCCGGCCCCGACGGAGCCGGCGGACGATGGCCCACAGGACGTCGACCAGGGGGACGGCCAACACCAGGAGCGGGATGGCCGCCGGGATCGCCAGGGCGGCCACGTCGGGCGTGGTGGGGGCGTCGGTCCGACCGACGCCGGAGATGGTTGCCGCGGCCAGGAGCAGCCCCAGCAGCATCGATCCCGAGTCGCCCATGAAGATGCGGGCCGGGTTGAAGTTGTGCGGAAGGAACCCCAGGGCGGCCCCGGCCACGACGACCGAGAACAGATGCGCGGGCGACGGCCCTGCGAACAGCGGCGCCCCGGTCCGGAACGCGTAGACGAAGAACGCCCCGGCGGCGATGGCCGTCACGCCGGCGGCAAGACCGTCGAGGCCGTCGATCAGGTTGACGGCGTTGACGATCACCAGGACCACGAACAGCGTGATCGGCACGGCCAGGTCCGGCGACAGCGACAGCACCCCCAGGCCCGGGAACCACACGAACCACAGCTGGACCCCGTACAGGATCAGGAGCCCGCCGGCCAGCACCTGGCCGGCGACCTTGGCCGGGACCGACACCGTCCGGACGTCGTCGTACGAGCCCAACGCGACGATCACGGTGCCGGCCAGGATCATCCCGAGCGGCTCCGACGATTCCTCGAACAGCCGGCCGAACTCCGGGGTGAGGAAGGCGACGCCGAACCCCGCCAGGCAGGCGAGCCACAGCGCCAGCCCCCCGAGCGTCGGCGTCGGCCTCGGGTGGACCTTACGGTCGCCGGGCCGGTCGATGGCCCCGAACCGGAGCGACAGGTTCCGGACCACCGGCGTGGCCACGAACGCGGTCGCCGCGGACGCCGCGAACACCAGGACGTACGGGAGCACCGGCCGCTACGGGTACGCCGGGAACCGGGCGGTCAGGGCGGCCACCCGGTCACGGGCCCGCTGCTTCACCTCCTCGTCGCCCGGCGAGGCGATCACTTCGCCGATCGTCTCGGCGATCTCCTTCATCTCCGGCTCGTCCATGCCGAGCGTGGCCGGCCCGGGCGTCCCCACCCGGATCCCCGAGGCCGTGGCCGGCGGCAGCGGATCGAACGGGATCGTGTTCTTGTTCAGGGTGATCCCCACCTCGTCGCAGGCGGCCTCGGCA
Organism: uncultured Actinomycetes bacterium; assembly: GCA_937890785.1. Taxonomy (GTDB): domain Bacteria; phylum Actinomycetota; class UBA4738; order UBA4738; family CALAEC01; genus CALAEC01. The sequence continues at coordinate 10,279 of CALAEC010000151.1, read as the reverse complement.
TCTGCGCCGGTGATGCCGGCCGGCCGCAGGTCAACCAGGGCCAGGTGCGAATCGGTCCCGCCGCTCACCAGGCGCAGCCCCCGCTCGGCCAGGCCGGCCGCCAGCGCACGGGCCGTCCGGACCACCCGCTCCGCGTACTCGCCGAACGCCGGGGCCATGGCCTCCTTCAGCGCCACGGCCTTGGCGGCGATGGAGTGCTCCAGCGGGCCGCCCTGCATCATCGGGAACGTGGCCTTGTCGATCGCCTTGGCGTGCTCCTCTCGGGAGAGGATCATCGCTCCACGTGGCCCCCGGAGGGTCTTGTGGGTGGTGAACGTGACCACGTCGGCGTGCGGAACCGGGCTCGGGTAGGTGCCCCCGGCAACCAGGCCGATGAAGTGCGCCGCATCCACCATCAACACCGCACCAACCTCGTCCGCGATCCCCCGGAACCCGGCGAAGTCGATGGTCCTCGGGTAGGCGGTGGCCCCGGCCACGATGACCTTGGGGCGGTGCTCCCTGGCCAGGTCGCGCACGCGGTCGAGATCGATCAGCTCGGTCTCACGGTCGACCTCATACGGCACCACGTTGAACCACTTCCCGCTGAAGTTCACCGGCGAGCCGTGCGTCAGGTGCCCTCCGTGCGGGAGTGACATGCCCAGCATCGTGTCGCCGACCTCCATGAACGCGAAGTACGCGGCCATGTTCGCCTGCGCGCCGGCGTGCGGCTGCACGTTGGCGTGCTCCGCGCCGAACAGCTCCTTGGCCCGGTCGATGGCCAGCTGCTCGACAACGTCGACCCACCGGCAGCCGCCGTAGTACCGCTTCCCCGGAAGCCCCTCCGCGTACTTGTTGTTCATCGTCGAGGCCAGCGCGGCCAGCACCGCCGGGCTGGTGAAGTTCTCCGAGGCGATCAGCCGGATCGTGGTTCGCTCGCGCTCGACCTCCCCCACCAAGGCCTCGGCGACCTCGGGGTCCGTGGCCCGGAGCGCCTCCCAGTCCGCCACCCACTCCTTCATCCGCTCGCCTCCTCGGCCTCGATCGCTCCGATCTGCTCGATCCGGCGGGCATGGCGTCCGCCCTCGAACGCGGTCTCGAGCCACACCTCGAGGATCTCGCGGGCCAGGGCGGGCGCGACGATGCGCGCGCCCATCGAGAGGACGTTGGCATCGTTGTGCCGGCGGGCCATCCTGGCCGTGTACAGGTCGTTGCACAGGGCCGCTCGGGCCCCCCGGATCTTGTTCGCGGCGATCTGCTCACCCTGCCCGGAGCCTCCGAGCACCACGCCCCGATCGACCCGCCCGTCCCGGACCGCCCGGGCCACGGCGGCGCTGATCGGAGGGTAGTCGACGGGCTCCTCGGACCCGGTGCCGAGGTCGTCCACCTCGTGCCCCAGCTCTTTGAGGTGCTGGATCAGGTCCTGCTTGAGGGCGAAGCCGGCGTGGTCGGCACCGACCGCCACCCGCACGACGCCCTAGGCCTCCTCGGCCGACACCGGCTGGCCGGCCAGCCCCCGGACCGTGGCGTCGATCAGCTCCTCGATCTCCCACGCCGCGGCCCGGTACGCCTCCATGCTCAGGCCGAGCGGGTCGGCCACGTCCTCGTCGGCCGGCTGCGGCGCCGCTCCCTCACGGCGGAGCCGATCGGCCTCGGCGATCCGGGCCAGGAGCGACTCGCGGGACGGCTGGCCCTCTTCCGGGGGGAGCTCGCCGAGGATCGGCACCAGCTCCTTCAGCGTGAACGTCTTCGTCGCCGCCGAGGGCGCCCCGTCGGCCACCTCGTCGCGCTGCTCGGCGGTCATCGTGATGACCACGTCAGCCCATTCGGCCAGCTCGGGCGCAAACGGCGTGCTCAGGTGTGCGGCGATGTCGATACCCCGCTCGGCCGCCACGGCCACCGCTTCCTCGGTGGCGCCGGAGCCGGGACGGGCCCAGGTCCCGGCCGACCGCACCTGCAGGGCGCCGCCCAGCAGGCGGCGCGATCGCTCCTCCAGGAAGCCGAGGGCCATCGGAGAGCGACAGATGTTGCCGGTGCACACGAGGAGGACCCGGAGCACTCCGGCAGTCTAGCGCAGGGCCCTCAGGACCTCGTCGGGATCGAGCGCCCCGGCGCGCACCACGCGGGGCTCGGGGCCGGACACGTCCACGATCGTCGATGGCATGGGCGAGAGCCGGCCGGCGCACAGGTACACGGCCACGGCATCGCCGAGCTCCCGGCGGACGCCGCCGCAATCCTCCGGCGTGGGCCTGCCGGACCGGTTCGCGCTTGTCGCCGCCAGCGGCCCGGCCCGCCGCAGCAGGGCCAGGGCGATCGGGTGGTTCGGGACGCGCAGCGCCACCGTGGCCCGCTCGGAGCCGAGGTCCCACGATGCCGCGCCGGGCGCCCGAGGAACCACCAGCGTGAGCGCCCCCGGCCAGAACCGCTCGGCCAGACGCTGGCCCGGACCGGAGAGCGAGCCGACCCGTCGCGCCTCCTCGAGCCCGGAGGCCAGCACGGGGAGGGTCAGGTCCCGCGGCCGTCCCTTCGCCCGGAACAGCCGCTCGGTCGCGGCCGCCTGATCCGGACGGGCCGCCACTCCGTACACCGTGTCGGTGGGCAGGACGACCGCCTCTCCCCGAGCCACGGCGTCGGCCGCAACGGCCAGCGCCGCGTCCTCCGGCTCGGTCAGCTCGAAGACCGCAGGCACCCGCGCACCACCCGGTCGCGCCCGGCCAGGTCCGGGAGCACCTCGACGCGGTCGAAGCGCCGCGACAACAACCGCCGGGCCTCGTCCCCTCGTGTGGCCCCGATCTCCAGCACCAGCCACCCGCCGGGCGCCAGCCACGCCGGGGCCTCCTCCACCAACCGGCGGGTCACGTCCGTGGACCCGACCAGGGCCTCGTAGGGCTCGGCCCGGACCTCGGCCGGGAGCGTGTCGTACTCCTCCCGGGTGACGTACGGCGGGTTCGACACGACCAGGTCGACCGCGCCGCGGAGGTCGGCCGGGAGCGGCGACAGGAGATCCCCGTGGAGGACCTCGACCGCGAGGTCGTGTCGCGAGGCGTTGGCCCGAGCGACCCGGACCGCGTCCTCCGAGAGGTCCGTGCCCCACACCGAGGCCTCGGGGCGGAACCGCTTGATGGCCAGGGCCGCCGCCCCGGTGCCGGTTCCGACGTCGACCGCGGTGCCGGCGTCCGGGAACACCTCCAGCGCCCGCTCCACCAGCACCTCGGTCTCGGGACGGGGCACGAACACCCCGGGCGCAACTCCCAGGACGAGGTCGAAGAACTGCTGCTCGCCGGTGAGGTACTGGAGCGGCACCCCGTGGCACCGCTGGCACAGCGCCCGGCCGAACAGCCGGGCCGTGCGCGTGTCGAGGCCTTCCTCCCTGGCGTACAGGCCGGCCCGGTCGGTCTCCAGGAAGTACGCCAGGAGCGCCTCGGCGGTCTCGCGGGGGCTCTCCACGCCGTGGCGAGCCAGGTAGTCCGAGGCTCGCGTCACGACCTCCGCCGGCCTCACGAGGCCCGCCGATCCATCCGGTCGGCCAGCACGCGGACCCGTTCCACCGGGACCGATCCCGTCCCCACCGAGGCCCGGAGGTAGAGCACGAGCCGGCCCATCCGCCACACGTACAGCACCACGGTCTCCGCCGGCGCGTCGGGGCTGCCCACGAACGCCCCGGCCTCCTCGCCGAGGCCACGGCCCGGCAAGCGGTCCAGCTCCCCGGCGTCGTGGTACTCGACCCACGTCGCCATGGCTTCGGACGCGCCCTCCTCCGACCGGAACAGCGCCGCCCGGGACGACACCAGCTCGAACCCCGGGCGGGTGTCGATCGGCTCCCCCGATCGGCCGGGACGCTCGAAGAGCGCGGCGTGGCCGGCCAGGAACCCCGCCTCGTCGAAAGCCGCCTGCTGGGCGGGACAGCACGACGACGGCCAGAACCGCTCCAGGGTGAGTGTTCCCGACGCACCCTCGACGAAGCGTGTGCCGTCGGCGGCCTCGTCGGGCCGAAGGACGAACCCCTCGAGGTCCTCGGCCGTGTACGTTCGGTGCGACGTCGCCACACGCTGTGCTTCGTCGCACGACGACGCCCCGATCACCGCGAGCGCCACGCAGATCGCCAGGCCTCGGGTCACTCGGCCCGGCCGAGCCGCTCGGCCCGCTCCCGGGCCCCCAGCGCCTCGACGAACTCGTCCAGCTCTCCCTCGTGCAGGATCCCGTCGAGCCGGTGGGAGGTGAGCCCGATCCGGTGATCGGTGACGCGACTCTGCGGGAAGTTGTACGTGCGGATCTTCTCCGACCGCTCCCCCGTCCCCACCTGAGCCCGCCGGGCATCGGCCTCCTCGCGCTGCTGCCGCTCCTGCTCGAGCTTGAGGAGTCGGGCCCGAAGGTACCGCATCGCTTTCTCCCGGTTCTGGAGTTGCGAGCGCTCCTCCTGAACGCTGACGACGATGCCGGTCGGCTTGTGCGTCAGGCGAACCGCCGAGTCCGTCGTATTCACAGACTGACCGCCCGGCCCGGACGAGCGGAACACGTCGGTCTGCACGTCCTCGGGACGCACCTCGACCTCGACCTCCTCGGCCTCAGGGAGGACGGCCACCGTGGCGGTCGAGGTGTGGATGCGACCGCCCGATTCCGTCTCGGGGATCCGCTGGACCCGGTGCACGCCGGACTCGTGCTTCAGCCGCGAGTACGCTCCCTCGCCCCGGATCTCCAGCACGACCTCTTTGAACCCGCCAAGGTCCGACGGGCTCGACGACAGCACGTCGGTCTTCCATCCTTGGCGCTCCGCGTACCGGCGGTACATCCCGAGAAGGTCGGCGGCGAACAGCGCGGCCTCCTGGCCCCCGGCGCCGCCTCGGATCTCCACCAGGACGTTCTTCTGGTCGTTCGGGTCCTTGGGGAGGAGCAGGACCTCCAGGCGCTCCTCGAGCTTCCGGGCCTGCTCCTCGGCCTGGACCGCCTCCTGCCGGTAGAACTCCCGGCTCTCCGGATCCTCCTCACCCCGCGTCAGCGAGCGCGCGTCCTCGGCCTCGGCCAGCGCCGAGCGGTACTCGCGGGCCACGGACACGATCTCCTCGAGCTCCCGGTGCCTGCGGCCGAGGTCGCGCAGGCGCGAGGGGTCGGAGGCGACGTCGGGGGTGGAGAGCTCCTTCGTGACCTCCTCGTAGGTCCGTTCGATCTCGTCGAGCCGCTCGCGCATGGCTGGATTCATTATCCGCGGTCGAGGTCCGCCGGAAGCAGCACGAAGCGGTCGCCGTCGAGAGGTCGGGTCGTCCTGAAGTCGCGCTCGTCGAAGGACAGGAGCCGGGTCGTCCGGTACCTCGCGGCGAGCACGATCATCGAGAGATCGGCCAGACCCAGCCCCGGCCGGTCCTGGTCGATCTCGACCATCAGCTGATGTTCGTCGTCCGTGAGCCCCTCGATCTCGTATGCCCCGGACGCCAGGTCCTGGAGGAAGAGTCGCTCTGCCTGCGGTCCCAGGCGACGGCCGATCAGGTGGTCCGCCTCCGCCGCGACGTACGGTGACAGCACGACCGGGCCTCGTTCTCCCTCGACCAGCGTGCGCAGCAAGTCCCTTCGCGAGTACCTGCGGTCAGCCATGGCGATCAACGGGCCGGCATCGACGATCAGCGCCACTGCCCGAGGCTGCTCTCGCCGAACCCCTCGAGCAGGGCTTCCTCAGACATCTGCTCGATCGCGTCCCCGGGACCCTCTGCCACCGCGTAGCAAAGGATCTTCCGGCGTCGCTCGGGCTCCGGGTACCGCTCGATGGCCTCCCGCAGGATCTCGGCCTCCGGACGCCCCTCGGCTGCGGCCAGTCGCTTCAGGCGGGCGGCCTGCTCCTCGGTCAGATAGACGCTCGTCTTGCGCACGTAGTGTAGGGTACCCTATCTGGTACCCTACGTCAATCGGGTTCCGGGACGGGAGGCGCCGGAGACTCCGCCGGAGCGCCCTCCGCTTCGGCCCCCTCCATCCGACGGACCTGGCGGAACGCAGCGATGGCCACCTCGATCTGGTCGGTGGCGGGCGGCTTCGTGGTGATCTTCTGGAGCCACAGGCCCGGAGTCATCAGCGCCCGCATCACCGGGCTCGACTGGTACCGGGCTCCCAGGCGCAGCGCCTCGAAGGCCAGGCCGGCGATGATGGGGATCGCCAGGATCCGCGATCCGATCCGCCAGGGCAGGCCGGGCGTACCGAAGAACGCGAACACGAAGATCGTCAGGATCATCACGATCAGCAGGAAGTTCGTCCCGCACCGCACGTGGAGCGTGGAGTAGCGATCCACGGATCCGGGATCGAGTGGCGCGTCGTCCTCGTACGCGGCGATCGTCTTGTGCTCGGCGCCGTGGTACTCGAACACGCGCCGGATCTCCTTCATCCGTCCGATCAGCGCCAGGTAGCCCAGGAACAGGAGCACCCGGAAGATGCCCTCGGCCACGTTCAGGAGGATCCCCGAGCCGACCTGGTCGCGGGCGAAGTTGGACGCGACCGCGGGGAACACGATGAACACGCCGATGAACACGACCAGGGCGATGACCATCGAGAACGCCATCTGACGGGGCGTGAGCTTCTCGCCCTCCTCGGCGGACTGGTTCGCCGAGATCGTGAGGGCCTTGATCCCGATCGACAGGGCCTGGCCCAGCGCGATCACCCCCCGGAGCCCAGGCCAGCGGAGGACCCGATACCGCTTGGCGATCGAGTCGATGTCGTGCCCCTCGAGGTGGAGATCCCCGTCGGGCCTCCGGACCGCGATGGCCCACTGGTCGCGGCCCCGCATCATCACGCCCTCGAGGACGGCCTGGCCCCCGTAGTAGTGCTCCCGTGACACGCCTGCCATTGTACGGAGGGCCTCCGGCAGCGCGGCCGGAGGCCCTCCGTCGCATCGATAGGCGTTACGCGCGACGCCGGGTCAGCGCGACCACCAGCGCCACCGCACCCAGCCCCACGGCGATGAAGACGAGGATCAACGGCAGGGATGATTCCTCCTCGTCCGAGGCCGCGGCGGCCTCGTCGCCCTCGGCTTCCTCGCCCGCCGGCTCTTCGCCGGAAGCACCCCCGCTCACCTCGGCCAGCACGGAGAGCTCTCCCTGGCCCTCCTCGGCTCCCAGGTCGACCGTCTGCACCAGGGCCGCGGGCTCATCGGAGTCCGGAGGCCCGATCCACCGGACCACCTCGCCGGAGTCGTATGTCTGGATCGCCGGGAACTCCAGCGTGGTGACGTCCTCCGGCATCCGGGCGCTGAATCCGAACTCCTGGAACTCGCCCGGCTCGATCTCGCCGCCCTCCCAGGTGACCGTGCCGACCACTTCGGTGAGCTCCTCTCCGAACACCTCGAGGGGCTCGTCCAGCGTCTGCATCTCCACCGTTCGCTCCCATCCGGGAACGTCGATGAACGACACGAACGCCATCGGAGGGAACTCCACCTGGACACTGATGGTGGACGCGTCATCCCGCTCGGTGGGCACCCGGACCACGAACCGGGAGAAGGAGCCGATCACTCCCTCTTCAGGCGAAACGGTGACGTGGGCGAACGCGGGCGCGGCGATGAGGAGCATCGCCGCGACCGAACTGCCTACAACGAAGAGCTTTCGCATGCGCTCACTCCTTCAGGGATTCACGGTGACATTGACCTTCGTGCGAACCTCGTCGAATTCGTCCATGCGAGCCACGATCTCCAGCACCCACTCGCCTGGGACCGAGAGCTGGTGCCCTCGGACCACGTACTCGCCGTGGCCGGAGAGCTCCGCCTCGGCCGGGATCGGGCCGATGCCCTCCTCGGGCATCCGGAACAGGACCCGGATCTCCTCGAAGTGCATGGGCTCCTCGCCCATCTGCTCGGGGGTGATGTGGACCTCGTTCATGCCGACCCGGTTCGGGTCCACCATCACGTGGATCATCCCCTCGCCGAGGGACGCCTCCGTCGAGAAAGGCCCCTCGACCCCCGCCTCGACCCGTGCCGGCGGAAGGTTCACCAGCAGCGCGGTGACCGCGATCACCGCCACCCCGAGGGCGATCTCGCCCCGCACCAGCCGGCGGAGCGACCGCAGCGGCGCCCCGGCATCGAGCGGCACCCCCTGCTCCACCGAGCGCACGATCCGAGGCTTCATCCACCGGTTGTTGATGAAGCCCAGCGCCAGGATCGGCAGGAATGCCCCGAGCTTCACCAGCAGCGCGATGCCATACGACGAGTCGACCAGCGCTCGCCAGGCCCGGACCTCGGTCCACGCCCGGAGCAGACCGCTCCCGACCAGGGCGGCCACGGCGATCACGGCGAGGTCGGAGAACCTGGCCACCACCGGAGCCAGCGTCCGGGCTCGGGCTTCCTCGGGCAGGTCACGGGTAGCCGGGAAGGCTCCCGCAAGCAGCAGGAGAAGGCCCCCCATCCACATCGCCGCGGCGACCATGTGAAGCACGTCCGCGGCGACATTGAGGCTGACCGGCTCAGTCGTGCCCGCGTGTCCCGACAGGCCCGGCGTGGCCAGCAGCGCGATCACGAGCACCGCGCCCACAGCCACCACCGAGGTGGTCGGCCGTACGGTCGCGGCCGCGGCACCGACGCTTCGACGCGTCACCAGCGAGCCACGGACCGCCGGCCAGATCGCCGCACAGGCCAGGAGGAGTCCCACGGCGATCAGCGAGACGATCCCGAACCGGGTCTCCGCGACCTCGGTGAGCACGTCGGGCGACAGCGCGTCCACCAGCGGCAGGTCGGCCGCCAGCGAGCCCTGCAGCACGTACAGGGCCACGGTCGTGACGAGCGCGACGATCCACGAGATCACCACGATGCGTCGCCACCGGTCGGCGAACCCTCGCTGGACCGTCTCGTCGGGGGCCAGGATCCGGCTCCACACGAGGATCAGGAACAGCGAGGCGCCGGCCAGCACGAGGAGGGAAGCCAGGTGCAGCCAGCGGCCCACCGCGGCCAGGCCCGATTCGAGTGGCCCGGCCCGCCCTTGGCCGCCGAGGACCTGGTCCACCAGCCCTCTGGGGTTCTGACCCGGCTCGCCGATGTGGAACACGAACGCCTCGCCGATCGGGTGTCCGTCGGCCGACACGATCCGCCAGGCCACGGTGTACGTGCCGTTCGGCAGGTTCTGCTCGAGCGGCACCTGCACGGCGTCGGGCGAGCCGGTCACGTACTCGGTCTCCCCCGCGTCCACCCGACCACCGTCGGTGCCGAAGACCCGGATCGACCCGAACGAGATCTCCACCGGCTCGTTGAACTCCATGACGACCTCGGTCGGAGGCTGCGGTACGACTGCATCGATGCGCGGTTCCGTCGCCCGGACGATGGCGTGTGCCTCGGCCGGAGCGGCGCTGAGCACCACGAGACATGCCGAGGCGGCGAGTGCGCCACCCCAGCCACGATGCCTTCGGCGTGCGTGCTCCACGGCTCCTCCTCGATGGTGATTCGCCACGGGCCCCGGTCTGGGTTCCGTGATCGTGCTGGCGTCGCTACCGGACCGCCAGCGGGGGACCGCGAAGCCAGACGGAGCCCATCACGATCCTCAGTCGCGGAGGAGGATCGTCGGCGAGTCCCGGCGCCGCCAGAGCCCTGGGGGCCCTGGGGAGGGCTCGAAGGAGGACGACCAACCGGTCGATGAGACCGGCCAACAGGACCAGCAGGAAGGCGCCGATCGCGGCCGTGGCCGCAGCCAGCGCCACGCCGATCAGGACGACGGGTTCGCCGAGGAGGCCGAGGACGGCGTCGTGGCGAGCCAGGTGCTCCAGCGCCTCGAGGAAAACGAACCCCACCACCTGCAGCACGGCGAGCCGGACGAAGATGCCACCGAAGAGGGGCCTGGGAGGCGTCCGAACCTCATGGCCCCGGCGGACGGCGAAGCCTGCCAGGCCGGCGACCACCCCGCCCACGGCCAGCGAGACCACCAGGGGCCAGGCGCCGTGCCCGGTGGCCTCGAGCATCGCTGCCCGCCGGGCGGGATCGGGGGCCACCAGGAGGAACGCGAGGACGTGGGCGACGGCCACGCCGCCTGCGGCCAGGCCACCCAGCCAGAGCCGCGTCCCCCTCCGGATCCGCGGACTCATGATGCTGGCGATTCTAGCCAGGCAACGCGAAAAACGCTCGTCGAGTTCGAACCCTGAACGACCGCGCAGCGCGGTCAGGCTCGTTCAGGAGCTCTGGGGCGCGGTTCGGCCGTAGCGGCGGCGGAACCGGTCGACCCGGCCACCGGTGTCCACAAGCTTCTGCTTGCCCGTGTAGAACGGGTGGCACACGTTGCAGATCTCGACGTGGATCTCGGGGGTGGTGGCCCGGGTCTCGAACGTGTTGCCGCACGAACACCGGACCACGGCCTTG
>CALAEC010000150.1 GCA_937890785.1 uncultured Actinomycetes bacterium | reverse complement strand
CCGGCCCCGAACGACCGCTTCTCGATCAGGAACCGGCCGGCGAACGACTCATCGCCCCGCGCGGTGGCCTTCACGTACCACCGACGCACGTTCAGCAGGTACTCGCGCTCCGACGGCGGCGACTCGGGGCCCTCGAAGTAGCGGATATCGACCACGTCGAACCGCTCGGCAGAGATCCTCGCGGCCTTGCCGAGCACGCGGAGGGCCTCGGCCCGCACCGGATCCTCCGGCGCCAGGTCCGTGTACCCGTTGATGCAGTCGCCGACGAGCTCACGGCCGGGGAGCGGCGGGGGCGTGCCCTCCGCGGGAGGCTCGCTCACGGCGAGGGGCGGCGTGGCCCGCGGCGACGGCTCGTCGGCCGTGCACGCGGCCAGTGCCACAACGAGGAGAGCCACGGAGAGTCGAACGATCACCGGCTCGCTTAGGATAGTCCACCGATGCCTGGCCTCCCCATCGACCGACGCGAGTTCCTATCGCTGTCCGCGAAGGCGGCCACGGGGCTGCTCGTAGCCTCGTGCACGCCGTCCGGCGGGGCGGTCACCAGGCCGCGGCAGCGCCAGGGCGCCACCCCCGAGGACATCGACACCCAGTGGCCGATCAAGCGCGTGGTCTACCTGATGATGGAGAACCGGTCGTTCGACAACCTCTTCGGGAGGTTCCCCGGCGTCAACGGGGCCACGGCCGGCGTGTCCTTCGGGCGCGAGCTACCGCTGGTCGACTGCCCGGACTGGCTCCCCGGCGACCTCCCCCACGACCACGCCGCCGCGCTCAAGGACTTCGCCGGCGGAGCGCTGGACGGCTTCGCCATCGGGGCGTTCGGACCGATCTACGCCTACTCGCAGTTCTCCGAGCAGGACATCCCGAACTACTACCACTGGGCCCGCGAGTACGTCATCAGCGACAACTTCTTCGCCTCTCAGCGCGGACCCTCGTATCCGAACCACCTGTACTCGGTGTCGGGCTCCGGGGGGGGAACGCTGGACAACCCCGAGAACATCCGGGTGCTCCGCGAGGGCGACCGCCAGTACAAGTCGTGGGGGTGCGACGCCTGGGGCGACGACGTTTACGTGCTGGCCCAGGACGAGAAGGGCCTCGTAACGAAGCGCGATCTGTGCTTCACGATGCCGACGGTCGGGGAGCAGCTCAGCGAACGGGGCATCGACTGGGCGTCGTACTCCGCGTCGCCGCACCAGCCCGGCTACATCTGGCAGGCGTACTCGGCGTTCGAGAACGTGTACGGCTCCGACCTGTGGGACAAGCACGTCCTCGACGCTCCCGTGGACAGGATCCTCGAGGACATCGGGGCGAACCGGCTCCCATCGGTGTCGTGGATCACCCCGAGGTTCCAGCTGTCGGACCACCCTCCATACTCGACCGGACACGCACACAACTGGGTGACCGACGTGGTCAACGGGATCATGCGCAGCGACATGTGGGACTCGGTAGCCATCTTCCTGACGTGGGACGAGTGGGGCGGGTTCTACGACCACGTCGTGCCGCCGAAGCTCGATCACATCGACGTGGGGTTCCGCGTGCCGATGCTGGTGATCTCGCCCTACGCACGGCGCGGCTTCATCGACCGTGACGTGTCGGACTTCGTGAGCCCCCTGCGGTTCATCGCCGACAATTGGGATCTTCCGTACCTCACCGAGCGGTACGAGAAGGTCCACAACTTCGAGCACGTCTTCGACTTCGACGCCAGTCCGCGGCCGCCCGACCCACGGCCGAAGCTGCGGGGCCTGACCAGGGACCCGTGGGACTTTCCCGAGGACTTCCCGGAGTGGCCGGAGTGGATCTCGCCGATGCCCCCGGCGATCGCGTCCTGATGGTCGGCGCTCAGGGGTCGCCGGCCGGCGAGGTCCGGATCTCCTCGAGCGCCGCGGCGTAGCGGACGCCGTATCCCTCCCGAAGGTCGGTGGAGTCCACGCCCGCTTCGGCCAGCGCCGACGCCCACCGGCCCAGTGTCCACTCGGCCGGGTCGAGCACCAGGCGCAGGGTCCCCTCGACCGCCTCGACGTAGCCCAACGGGTCGCCCGCTGAGGGCGGCGGGGCCACGTACACGGGCGTCCGGCAGCCGATCCGCTCGAGGTCCCGGCGGTGCTCTTCGGTGTGCACGATCGTGCCTCGGGCCCGGCGCACGGCCTGGGCCGACCACGGCACGTCGGGGTCGAGGTCCGGGAACCGCTCCGCCAGCCGCTCGGCCTCGCGCCGGCCGGCGAACCCGATGGGGTCGCGGGCTCGGGCCAGCACCTGGATGACCCGCTCCAGAGAACGGTCGGCCAGAATCACCAGACCCGGGTGCTCCATGGCCACCTGGTAGATCTCCCGCTCCTCAGGAGCGTTGGCCATGAAGTACACGGGCAGGTCGACGGTAGACAGCACTACCTCCACGCTCTCGGGCACCGGCCACATGCCCCGGACGTGGTGCCGTCCGCGCAGCGCCCGCTTCAGGAGCCGGACCAGCGCCTTGGCGCTGCGAGCCAGCGAGGACCGCGAGGGCGGCAGGGGCCCGAACACCACGATCCTGGCCATCAGCCGAGGAGCCGGGCCACGACCTCGGGCCAGTCCGGCACGGCTTGCTCGACCGAGGCCCGGCCCTCCGCGCCGAAGTCGCCGGCCGCCGCGGGGTCGGCGGCGAGCCGGTCGAACGCCGTGGCGATGGCCCTCGGCTTCGGCTCGACCACGAACCCGGTGGACCCGTCCCGGACGAACTCGAGCGGGCCGCCGCTATCGCTGGTGACCACCACCGGCCGCCGGGCCGCCATGGCCTCCTGAGTGACGTATCCGAAGTCCTCGTCGTACGGGCCGTAGTACACGGCCAGCGCGCCGCGGTACAGGTCGAGGAGGCGCTCCTCGCTCACGTGCCCGGCCAGCTCGACCCGGCCGTCGAGCCCGGCCCGCGCGACCTGCTGACGCAGCTCTCCCTCCATCGGACCCGTGCCCACCAGCACCAGCCGAACCTCGCCCCGCACGTGGCGCATGGCCTCGACCGCCAACGCCTGCCGCTTGATCGGATCGAGCCGGCTCGGGAAGAGCACGTAGTCACCGGGTGGCCCAGCCTCCATCCCCAGGAGGGCCTCGCACAACGACGACCGGTGGTAGAGAACCTCCGCGGGCATCCCCAGGCTGTGCCACAGCCGGTCCCGGACGTTGGCCGAGTTCGTGAAGATCCGCTTCGCCTCGCCGAGGGCGACGCGGTCGGCGCGGTGGATCAGCTCGCGCACGGCCTCACCCTCGTCGTGGTGGGAGATGTCGCCGAACGCCGGGTGGTCCCACAGCTCGTAGGCGGTGCGGTGCTGGTGGATCAACCAGACCACCTTGTGCTCGTGGGGGACGAGGTACGAGGGGAACCGGAGGGCGATGATCATGTCCACGGTTTGGCCGTGGGCCTCGCTGAGGTCGAGGCTCCGCCACATCGCCATCTGGTGGACGAGCTCGGCGGGCGGGTACCACTTGAACGGGATCGACAGGACGTCGGCCTCGTGGCCGGCGTCGCGGAGCGCTCTCGCCAGGCTCTCGGTGTGCATCTCCGCGCCCCCCCTGGCGAAGGGGGTTTGCGGATGGCAGACCGCGATCCTCACGAGCGGCCGCGCCGGCCCCGGGGAGCGGTCTCGGCCGGCTCGGTGAGCCTGGCCAGCTCCTCGCGGAGGCGGTTCGTCTCGGCCTCGAGCTGGAGGACGCAGTCGGCCAGTGTCACCTGGACCGAGGCCAGCTCGGCGGCCAGCCGGTCGTACCGGCGGGTGATCGGTCGCAGCATCCGGTGGAGGACGATCTTGAACCGCCGCCGAGTGCCGCTGCCGGACGCCAGGCTCGGGTCCCCCCACGGCGCGGCCTGCGCAGCGTCACGGCGAAGGCGTTGGAGGAGGCGGTCGGCGGCGACCCGGGCCTGCTGGGCCTTGGTGGCTGCGCCGCCGTCCTCGCCGCCGAGCCAGTACATCTCTCGTTCGAGCGCCTCGCGCGCGCGTTCGGTCTCCGACACGTCTCCCAAAGGATAGACGCTCGGTCAGTCCCAGACGCGCTCGAGGTGCCACCGGCCGCCCAGCCGATCGTGGTACAGGTCGAACACGGCGCCGCCCCGGGCCTCGACCCGCCAGTACTCCCGGTCGCGGCCCTCCGCCCACCAGCGGCCCTCGATCCGCCACCGGCCGATCACGTCGGCCACCAGCCATCGGCGTCCCCGCCAGGAGAAGGCCGCCGGCATCCCGGCGTCCCGCTCGACCTCGACCTCCTGGTCGTAGCGCTTGGACAACGCTCCCCCTGGGCTGATTCGAACGTATGTTCGATACCCTAGCGCCGGGCCGGCGAGCCTGTCAAGGCCGGTATGATGCCCCGGCCGGGCCGTATCCAGGAGGAGCATGCGAGAGGGGACCCCCCGGGACGAGCTCGAGGCCGTCCGCGAGGCCTACCGGACCGTGACCCGCGGATCCGCCATGGGGCGGTCTCGGATGGCCGATCGGGTCGCCGAGGCCGAGCGCCGGCACCGCGAGTACCGGGCCTGGGCCGAGCGCCGCATCGACGACCTCGAGCGAGAGAACGAGATCCTCCGTCGCGAGGTCGTGGGGAAGGACGCCGAGCTCCAGAGCGTCCTCAACACGAAGACGTTCCGCTACACCACCGGAGTCCGGAACGCCTACGGGTGGGTCCGGTCGAAGCTCCGGCGGTGAGCGCCGTCGCGCTCCCTCGGGCCGACCGCCCCCTGGTCTCCGTGGTCATGGTCACCTTTGGCGGCTGGGCCCTGACCCGGCGGGCCCTCGAGGCCCTGGCGGAGCACACCGCGCTCCCGTTCGAGGTCGTGATCGTCGACAACCCCACTCCCGAGGACGTGGCCGCACGGCTGCGCCAGGAGCTCACCGGCGCCGAGGTCCTCGAGAACGACCGCAACGAGGGGTTCGGTCCGGCCGCCACCCGCGGCGCCGAGCGGGCCCGCGGCGAGCTGGTCCTGTTCCTGAACACCGACACGCTGGTCGAGCCGGGGTGGCTCGAACCGCTGGTGGGCACGCTGCGATCGGCCCCCCGCGCCGGCGCGGTCGTGCCGATGTTCCTCAACGAGGACGGCACGGTCCAGGAGGCCGGCGGTCTCCTGTTCGAGGACGCCTCGACGCTGATGTACGGGTACGGCCAGCCACTCACGGACCCGGCCTATCGGTTCCGTCGCACCGTCGACTACGGCTCAGCAGCGTGCCTGCTCCTCCGGCGGGCCGAGTTCCTCGAGGCCGGGGCGTTCGACCCCGCGTTCGTGCCGGCGTACTGCGAGGACGTTGACCTCCAGCTGCGGCTGCGAGAGCGGGGGCGGCACACGGTGTACGAGCCGCGGTCGTCGGTGGTCCACATCCGGTTCGGCTCCAGCGGGCTCGACGAGCGGGCCGCCGCGGGGCTCGTCGAGAAGCACGAGGCCATCCTCCGGGAGCGGTGGGGGCATATCCTGGCCGAGCGGCCGCCCCGCCCCGAGGCGGGCGTGCCCGAGCAGGCCCACCGCGTCCTGGAGGCTCGGGACGCCGAGGCCGTCATCCGGGTCCTGGTCGTCGCGCCGTCGGCGCCGAACGATCTCCTCGAGGCGCTGCTCGAACGACACCCATCGGGGCGGATCACCCTGCTGGCCACCGGATCGCCGCCCGACGTCGACCGGCTCGGCGGCATGGGGGTGGAGTGCGCCGGCCCGCTCGAGGACGCGGATTCGTGGCTCCGTTCGCGGCGGTTCCACTACACGGCGGTGCTGGCCGTGGCCGAGGATCCCGACGAGTCGCTCCGCGCCGCGCTGGACGAGCACCAGGCGCAGGCGCCGATCCTCCGCTGTGCCGGCGCCGACGAGGCCGACGCGGCGCTCATTCGGGTCGGTGTCCTGTCGGAGCGGCTCGCGGGAGCGCCCGAAGGCATCGACTAGACTCTTCCGCCGTGCTGGCTCGGACCCCCGCGCAGACGTGATCCTCCGCCGCCTCGTCCTCCCGTGCCTCCTGGCCGCTGCGGCGTGCACGTCGAACGCCGCGACGGGGGGCAACCCGTCCGACGGCCCGTCGACCCCGCCCTCTCCGACGACCTCGCCGGGCGCCGTGGCCACGGGCCGGTTCGCCGACCTGGCGTGCGGCCTGCCGCCCGCGCAGCTCGAGCGGGTCCGCAACGGCTACATCACGGGGAAGTCCGGGGAGATCCAGTTCGTGCTCCGGACGCCCCACTATTTCGGGCTGTGGTCGCACTCCGGCCCGTGGAACTACCTCCAGCACGTGCCGTTCTTCTTCTACGGGCCGGGCCACGTGCCGTCCACCGGCCGCATCGACCGTCCCGTGACGATGCCCGACCTCGCGCCGACGCTGGCC
The DNA here is from genome assembly GCA_937890785.1 of uncultured Actinomycetes bacterium. Taxonomy (GTDB): domain Bacteria; phylum Actinomycetota; class UBA4738; order UBA4738; family CALAEC01; genus CALAEC01. The sequence continues at coordinate 7,637 of CALAEC010000150.1, read as the reverse complement.
CGTCACCTCGGGTTCGACTTCGACGCGCCGGACGGCCGGGCCCTCGACGAGGCCGTGGACCCGAGCGCCCCACCGCCGAGCCTCATCCTGCTGGTGGTGTGGGACGGGGCCGGCCGCAACGTGCTCGACCAGTACCCCGAGGCGTGGCGGACCCTGGCCCGGCTGATCCCGCGGGGCGCGTGGTTCGAGCGGGCCACGGTGGGGTCGTCGCCCTCGGTGACCCCGGCGATCCACGCCAGCATGGGCACCGGGGCGCTCCCCAAGACCCACGGGGTCCTCGACCTGCGGATCCGGGACGGTGACCGGCTGGTCGGACCGATCCTCTCCGGCCCGGGGTACATGCAGACGCCGACGCTGGCGGATGAGTTCGATCTGGCCACGGAGAACGAGTCCGTGGTCGGGTTCATCGCGTCGGAGCCCGCGCTGGGGATGATGAGCCGGGGCTCGTTCCCGGAGGGCGCCGACGCCGACCTCGCCCTGGGTCAGCGCACCGGGATCTGGGGGCTCACGCCGGAGAACCTCCAGTACTTCCGGTTCGAGGAGTGGGTGAACGAGATCGGCGGCCTCGAGGAGGAGGTCCGCGGCCTCGACCTCCAGGACGGCGCGCTGGACGGGATGTGGCTCGATCACCCACTGGAGACCCCCGACGACATCCTCCACACGCCCGCCTACGCGCGGTACCAGACCGGGGTGATCCGCGAGGTGATCCGCCGTGAGGGGTTCGGTCAGGACGAAGTGCCCGACCTGCTGTTCACGAACTACAAGCAGATCGACAAGATGGGCCACCGGTGGAGCTTCCCCAGCGCGCAGATGGAGGCGGTGGTCCGCTCGAGCGCCGAGGAGTTCGTGGCGCTCACCCGATTGTTAGACGAGGAGGTCGGTCGGGGCGAATGGGTCATGGCGCTGACGGCCGATCACGGGTCGACGCCGAACCTCCCGGACGCGTTCATGATCGACCAGGGGACGCTGCAGGACGACCTCAACGCGGCGTTCGACACCGACGGCGATGACGTCAACGTGCTCCAGAGCTTCCGGGTGACCCAGCTGTGGATCAACATGGCCGAGCTCCAGGAGCAGGGACACACCCTGGAGGACATCGCCGACTTCCTGATGGGATACACGGCGGCCGACAACGCCGCTGATCCGTCGGCGGTCCCGGAGCCGCTCCGGGACGAGCGGCTCTTCCGGGCGGCGTTCCCCGGGGCCATCCTCGACGCGCTGCCGTGCGTCTGAGCTGAGGAGGAACGGATGGGAGCGATCGACGTGCAGGCCCCCGAGGCGCCGGCCCGGCCCGGCACGCCGGCATCCCGGCTCCAGGCCCTGGCCGGACGCCCCTGGCTCGGCCTGCTCGTCGTGACCGCGATCGCCCTGGCGATGGGATGGCAGTTCATCACCGACGCCTCGCGAGCGGTGCCGGCCTTCGACACGGCCTACTACCAGTGGCGGGTCGAGTTCCTGATGAACGCCGAGCCCGGCGCCATGATCGAGCTCAGGGGCGCGGTCGGCGCGCTGGCCGGCGGCTACCGGATCGCCGAGCCGGTCCTGGCCGCGTCCATGCGGACCGTCGGCGGGGTTGATGCCGCGGTGCCAACCGTGGTCCTTTCGATCTTCTTCCGCATCCTGGCCGGCGCGGCCATGGCGGCCTTCGCCTGGAAACACCGCCGCAACTGGCTGCTGTTCTACCTCACCCTCGTGGCCGTCCCGGCGCTGTTCCTCCTCCAGCGGTTCTTCGGCTACATGGACAACTTCATGTCGCTGGCGCTGCTCGGCGGTGTCTTGCTACTGATGGACAGGCTGCAGGACTCCTGGGGCGCCCGGGTGGCGGCGACGCTGTTCATGTTCCTGGCCGGGCTCAGCCATCCCACCACGCTGGCGATCTTCCTTCTGTCGATGGGCGCGGTGGCCGTGTTTCGGTTCCTCAGGGAACGGTCGCTGCTCCCGGCGCTCCGGTCCGAGGGGATGATCATCGTCACCGGCACCGCGGCGGTGATCATGACCTCGGCGTTCTGGCTTGGCGGGTTGTGGGGACCACAGTCGTCGTTCGGGGACGCGGCCGTACCACCGCCGGCCGATGTCGAGTACTTCGTCAACCGGAGCCTCAGCGTCCTGAAGAGCCTGGAGCCGTTCTACCCGCTGCTGATCCTGATCCCGCTGATGGTTCTCGGCCTGGCGCATCTCGTCGTGCGGGTGGTCCGGCGCAAGGAGTACTTCGCCGAGCTCACCGTGGGCTGGACGCTGCCGCTCCTGGGGATGCTCGGCTTCGTGATCGGTGCGGCGTACCCGTACTTCCGGTTCTTCAACGCCACGCTGGCGCCGGAGCTCCTGGCCTCGGTCGGGCTCTTCCTGGTGATCTGGGGCGCCACCAAGCTGGGGAGTCTGCGCCAGGTGGCCACGGTGGTGGCGGTGGTCGCCGTCGGGTTCGTGCTGGCGACGTGGTGGTCCCGGGGGCTGTCGGAGTGGAACGCCGGCGGGACCTGGCTTACCTCCGAAGTGCGGGAGACGACCGCGGCGGCCTCCGCGTACCTGCAGGCCACGCCCGAAGACGAAGCAGCCCTGTTCGTCGTGGACGCCCAGGGCGCCGCCCCGCTCCCCTACGGCGAGTACAAGAACTTTGCCAACGCGATCTACGCCGGGATCGATGGCGCCCAGATCGACGATGTGTCCATCTACTACGGGACCGTCGAGGACCTCGAGGCCGGGCGGGCAAGCACGATCGGCGACGAGGTGTACGACGAGATCGCTGCCGACACGGCCCGGGACGCGCTGCCGGCGCTCGAGGGCGACCGGAACGTCGTGGTGTTCCTGCCGACGATCATGAACGAGGAAACCCCGAACGCCGACGTCCTGGCGGCGTGCCCGTCCGAGACATGCGTCGAGGTCGGCGACACCGGGCTGTTCGTCCTCCCGGAGGTGAGCGGGACGCCGGTCGACCAGGGAGCCGTGGAGGCCGCGTCGGTCCGCGCGACCGAGGCCCGGTCGTTCGCCCAGGACCCGCCCGGTCCCTTCAGCGGGCTCGGCGGCACGATCCTGTCGTTCCTGCGCCTGGTCCTGCTCTTCGTGGTTCCGGGCTGGCTCTTCTACCGTCGCCTCGATCGCCGTTCCTGGCCCGAGGCCGTGGCCCTGATCCCGCTGTTCTCGGTAGCGTCGGTCACCACGGCCGGCGTGATCCTGGTGGCGATCCTGCAGGACCCATTCACCGGAGCGACGGGCTGGTGGTCCTGGGCGATCGCCGTGGCCGTGGCCCTGTTCTGGCGTCCCCCCGAGGGGCTCCGCCGGCGGCGAGATCGGGTCGTGGCCGTGCCCGCCCGGATCATCGACGACGCCTCCGAGCTGTTCCGCAACCGAAGCTTCACCGCGCTGATGGGCGCGCAGTGGCTCGGACAGATGGCCGACGGGCTGGTGGCCACGGCGCTGGCGAAGCTCGTCACGTTCGGCGGGGCCGCCGGGTTCGATCCAGAGTCGGCGCGCACGCCCCGCGAGGCGCTCCTGATCATCCTCCTCACGTTCCTCCCGTACACGCTGTTCAGCCCGTTCGTCGGGGTGCTGATCGATCGGTGGGACCGGCGACGCCTGCTGATCGGGGCGAACGCCGTTCGCGCGGTGATCCTCTTGCTGATCGTGGTGGTCGGACTGGGCCGACTCGGGGACCCGGCGCTGTACGTCTCGCTGCTCCTGGTGCTTGCCGGCACCCGCCTCCTGCTGGCCATCAAGGGGGCCAGCCTCCCCGCGGTGCTCGGCGAGCGGGACCTCCTCCAGGGCAACTCGATCTCCCAGGCCGGCAGCGCGGTGTTCCAGCTCGTCGGCGCCGGCGCGGCGTTCGTGGCCTCGGCGGCGGTCGGCACGCCGGTGATCCTCGCGGTCGGCGTGGTCGTGTATGTCCTGGCCACGGGCGCGGCGTGGTTCACCGGCAGCCTCGGCTACGCCACTCGAGTCACGCCGCTCCGCCAGGAGGTCGGCCGGATCTTCCGCGACATGCTGGAGGGATTCCGCGAGGTGGCCCGGCGGGCCGCGGCCGGCCTGGCCCTCACCTCGTTCCTGGTGATCCGGACCCTGCTCACGTTCACCGTCCTGGCCACCGCGTTCATCTCCCGAGAGTTCGTGGTCGAGCAGAGCACGTCGACCGCCGTGGCCGGAGCGGTCGGAGCCCTCGGCGCGGTGGCCGGCTTCGTCACCGCGGCGATGGTTCGGAGGCGGGTCCGTCCGATCCGCATCGTCACCGGCGCACTGGTGCTCGGCGGCGCCGGGATGCTGGCCTTCGGAGGCATCATCAACCTGGCCGGCATCTCGCTGATGGCGTTCACGGTCGGCATCAGCTTCTTCCTGGGCAAGGTTGGCGTCGACACCATGATGCAGGAGGCGCTGGCCGACTCGTTCCGGGGTCGCGGGTTCAGCCTTCAGGACATCGCCTACAACTTCTCGTGGATCATCCCCGCGCTGGTGCTGTTCCTGTTCCTGACGCCCGCGGTCGCTCGGACGCTGATGATCGCGGCCGGCGTGACGTTCCTGGCCCTGGCCGTGCTGATCTCGCTGTGGGCCCGCCGGGTGCCGGCTACGTCGGAACCGGCACGGGCGACGTGAGGTCGCCCTCGGGATAGGCGCCCGGGCCGAGGGCTGCGATGGCCTCGTCGTCGAGTTCGGCCAGGTAGGTGGACGGGAGGGCGCCGGCGAAGACCCGCCGGTTCAGCTCCGTCCGAGGGATCGTGGAGCGGTCGACGTCGGCGGGAAGCCCATCGCCGTACCGGTACGTGGCCACGAACCGGGCCACGGCCTCGAGGGTGATCCCCGCGTCGTCCATGACATTGCTCCGCAGGAACAGCCCCGACGGCGTCACCTGCTGCACGACCTCCACACCGAAGTACTCGTCGATCCGCCGGCCCAGGATGTCCGGATGGATCCGGACCCCCCCGGTGGTCTCCGGCCTCGGGGTCTGGCCGTGGTCGGCCGTGTACACGAGCACCCACTCCCCCCGTCCCAACTTCGCATCGAGCGCCGACACCAGCGACCGCAGCACCTCGTCCTGCGCCCGAAGGACGACCTCCTCTTCCGGCGCCACCATGTTCCACAGGTGCCCGCCGAAGTCCGTCGGCTTCAGCTCGACGTGGAGGAAGTCGACGATGTGGTCCTCGCCGATCGGCTCCCGGCGGATCATCTCCAGCAGAGCCTCGCCCTGGTGCTCGACGAACGCCGGCGTGGCCGGCACCACCTTCGGGTCCTCAAGGTCCCAACCCCGCCAGAAGCCGTCCACGGCCCCGTCCTCGGCATCGAGGCCGCGGAGCCACTCGCGGAGGTCGTCGTCGCCGGGGAGGTAGTCGGGCTGCTCGTACAGCTCCTCGTTGACGAAGAACTCGCCCAGGCCGGGCTCGTCGCGCCACAGCACGGCCACGTCACGATCGCCGTCGGGGGCCCTCGCACCGCGGCTCATCATCCCCAGGTGCCAGGACTCGTAGCCGAGCATGCCCACCCAGGCCCGGTTGTCGGTCCTCCGATCCCAGACGTCGCCGAGCGTGTCGACCAGCAGCAGCCGAGGGTCCGTGGCCTCTTCGAAGTACAGGTCGCCCACCGAGCCGTCCGGCAGCCGCCCGGTGATCTCGGCCAGACCATGCGTCTCCGGATACACACCCGTCCCGAGATTCGCGTGGATCGCCGAGGTCACCGCGGGCGCCGAGCCGATCGTGGCATTCCGGTGCACGAAGCCGCGCTCCATGACGCCACGGAGGAACGGCCACGCCTCCGGCCACTCCTCGAGCAGGTTCCACCCGCCGCCGTCGTAGGCCACCGTCACGATGGCCTTCGGGGGGTCGTCGCGGAACGGGCGGGGGTCGATGAGCGGCCGACCCTCGCCGAAGTCAGAGCCGATCAGCGCGGCCAGGGTCCGAGGGATCGAGGTGATGTCAACGGGATCGTCCGAGCGCCCGGCAGCGATCCGCCCCGGCGAGAAGAGCACGATCGGGACCCGCTGGTGGTAGTCCCACGGCGTCGGGTGGGTGGTCCGGGGGTCGGCGGCGTCCGTGCCGAGCCCCTCAGCGCTCCACCGCACCACGGTGTTCCCCGGCTCGGGGACGAACGCGATGTCGGTAGACGTTGCGGGGTAGTGGCCGCGAACGAGCGCGGCCACGACGTCCGTGCCCAGGTTGGCGGCCATCTCCTCGATCGTGGGCGCTCCGGGAGGAGCTTCGGTCCGGACCTCGGGCTCTCCGGTGCACGCCGCGGCCACGAGGGCGGCGGCCACCACCGCGGCCAGGACGGAGGTTCGCAACTCGGGGCCGGATGGTACACGACCGCCGCGGCGGGCCCGTGGGAGGATGCCGCCATGCCCTCGGACCGACGAGCGATCCTGCTCGCCCTCATCGCCCTCGCCGTGGCGGCACCGGCCGCGGCCCTTCGCGTGCTGTGCGTGGGCCGGGCCTGTCCCAACGAATCGCCCGCCGCCGCCCCGGTGCCGTTCTGCTCGCTGCCGGTCGAGACCCGGGAGCTGCTGGCCGCCGGATTCCGCGACGGCCGGGGACCGCACGTCATGGCGGTGACCGGCGACACGCCGATCGTCGGGAGCGACGCCTCCGGGATGCCTCCCGTGGCCTGGCCGGCCGCCGACCCCGACGACGCGGGGCGCGTCCCTCTGCTTTTCGCCGGAGCCGGCGTCGCGCCGGGGGCCGAGGTTGCCGACCAGACCACCCTCGATGCGGTGGCACCGACGGTGGCCGAGCTCATCGGGCTCGACCGGCCCCATCCGGGCGTGCGCTCCGGCGAGCCCATCGAGGGAGTGGCCGCCGGACCCACGCCCAGGCTCGTCGTGCTGGTTGTCTGGAAGGGGATCGGAACGCGTGACCTGGAGCAGTCGCAGAACGCCTGGCCGAACCTGGGTCGCCTTCTCCGTGACGGCGCAGGCACGATCTCCGCTCGGGTCGGCTCCCTCCCGCTGGACCCGGCGGCCGCGGAGGCCACGATCGGGACCGGCGGCGTCCCCTCGGACCACGGAATCACTGGCGCGCTCGTCCGCAACGATCGCGGCCAGATGGTCACGGCGTGGGGACCCGGCACACCGTTCTCGGTGATCGCCGCGCTCGGCGACGACCTCGACGAGCTGAACGACCAGGGTCCCCGGATCGGCCTGATCGGCACCGACGCCTGGGACCGGGGGCTGATCGGCGGTACCTGGTACCTGGAGAACGACCGGGACGACGTGATCCTGGAGCGCCGTCCAGGCCGTCAGGTGGCTGCGGCTGCTGAGCTGGTGGCGAGCGGATACGGCGCTGACGACGTGCCCGACCTGCTAGCCGTGGCCATGGAGGGTCCGGTCGAGCGCCTCGACCAGGTCCTGGGCGAGGTGACCCGGCTGGTCGGTATCGGCCAGGGCGGCCCCGCCGCGATCGTGGTGACCGCCACGGGTTCCGCGGATGCGAGCGGCGCCCTGGAAGCCGACGAGGCCCTCACGGAGCTTCGGTCCGAGCTCGGGCCGGTGATCGAGGCGGCCGCGATCGGTGGGGTGTTCCTCGACACCGAGGCCATGGCCGCGGCGGGCCTCACCGGCGACCGGATCGTGCAGGCCGCACGCCGGCTGACCGCACCCGGCGGCGGTAGCCTGTTCGCCGACGTGTTTCCCCAGATCGCCGTGACGTTCGCCCGGTACTGCTGATGGC
>CALAEC010000149.1 GCA_937890785.1 uncultured Actinomycetes bacterium | reverse complement strand
CGGATCCACCACGTGGCGTACGTGGAGAACTTGAATCCCCGGCGCCAGTCGAACAGCTCGACGGCGCGCATCAGGCCGAGATTGCCGTCCTGGACCAGGTCGAGCAGCGAGAGGCCCTGGCCCTGGTACTTCCGGGCCACAGAAACCACCAGCCGGAGGTTCGCCAGGATGAACCGCTGGCGGGCCTTGCGGGCCTCCCGGACCTCCTCCTCGGCCTTCCGGATGCTGCGGGGGGACCGCAGGCGACCGGCCCGGAGGCGATCCTCGGCCTCCTTGCCCCGCTCGATGGCCATGGCGAGCTCGACCTCCTCCTCCTTGGTGAGGAGGGGCTCACGAGCTGCCGCCTCCAGGTAGAGGCGGACATCATCCGTCGTGACCGGCTCGTCGCCGGCCCGCAGTCGCTCGGGCATGGCACTCATTCCACCCATTCCTACCCGACGAGGGGCCGAAAAATTCCCTCGAAACCTTCAGGTCCCCACGCGGCGGGGGAGCTCGGTCGGATACGAGGGGAAGTACCGGGCGATCTCGGGCAGGTCGAACTCTCGGAGGATCGAGGTGGCCGGCTCGCGCTCGAGAAGGAAGGCGAAGGACTCCCGGACCACCGCCTCGGGGTCGCTCCCGGGGATCCCCAGCTCATCGAGGTATCCCGGAGGCACCGTGACCCGGTGATCGGTGGAGGTGGTACCCCCGCTCACCCGGACCCCGAAGACCCCCTCCTCCAGGGGTGTCACCTCGATCTCGATCAGACCACCACCACCTTGCCCCGCATCCCCAGCTCCTCGTGGATCGTGCACACGTAGCGGAACGTCCCCCGCTTCCTGAATACCCGGCTGGCGGCGCCTCCCACCGGGATGTCCTTGTCCCACAGGCCCCTGGTCGACGTAGTCGTGTGGGGGTTCGATCCCCTGTTCACCCACCGGACCCTGGTCCCGCGCTCCACCGTAATGGTTCGGGGCCGGAAGAAGTTGTCGTTCGCCCTCACCCGGACCGTCGCTCCCACCGCCGGAGACGCTCCCGGGACGATCGAGGCCGCCGCCACCACGGAGGCTGCGGCGAGCGTGATCCAACGTCGCATATAGCCCACCTCCTCTCGCCCTTCGTTCGCCGGAGGGCCGGGTAGGGTTCTCCGCGATGGAGGAGCGGGACCTGGGGGGCTCGGGGTTGCGGGTGCCGGTCGTCGGGATGGGGACGTGGAACACGTTCGACGTCCGAGGCCCGCGCGACGAGGCCGCCCGGCGGCGCGTCGTCGACGTGGCCCTGGAGCACGGGGCCCGGTTCTTCGACTCCTCGCCGATGTACGGGGAGGCGGAGCGCGTGCTGGGGGCGGCGCTGGAGGGCCGGCGCGAGGCCGCGCTGGTGGCCACGAAGGTGTGGGCCTCGAGCGCGGCCGAGGGCCGGGAGCAGGTCCGGCAGGCGCTGGGGTGGTTCGGCGGCCGGGTGGATCTGTACCAGGTGCATAACCTCCTGGCGTGGAGGGAGCAGCTCGAGCTGCTTGAAGGCCTCCGGGACGAGGGGGTGGTCGGGGCGGTGGGGGCCACCCACTACAGCCCGGGCGCGTTCGACGAGCTCGAAGCCCTCATGCGGACCGGACGGATCGCCGCCGTGCAGGTCCCGTACAGCCCGTGGGAGCGTGAGGCGGAGCGGCGGATCCTACCGCTGGCCGAGGAGTTCGGCCTCGGGGTCGTGGTGATGCGGCCATTCGCGGAGCGAGGGTTGCTGCGGCGGCCGCCCGATCCAGCCGACCTTGCGCCGCTGGAGCCGTTCGGCGTCCGGACCTGGCCGCAGGCCCTCCTCAAGTGGATCCTTTCCGACCCCCGCTGTCACGTCGCCATCCCGGCGACCTCGAGTCCCGAGCACATGGCCGAGAACGCCGCGGCCGGCGTCCCTCCGTGGCTGGGGCCCGAGGAGCGGGACCTTGTCGCCCGGCTCGCCGGCCGTTGATCCGTTGGCTTGGACCCGGCGCGGCTGAGGCGCGACTCCGTCACACCCCAGCCGCCGGGAACGTTACAACCTGTCGCGGTCCTCGCCCTCTTCGCCGCCCCCGTAGGGCAATCCGCCGCCCGGAGCTGGAGAGCTCGGCTCCGGCTCGGACCAGGACCACGGGCTCGGCTCGGGCGACGGCGCTGGCGGAGCCACCGGCTGCGTGGTCTCTGGCGCCGGCCTGGATGTGGCCGGCTTCCTCGTGGTGGCCTTCCGTGCCGTCGTCTTCTTCCGCGCGGTGGTCTTCTTCCGCGCGGTGGTCTTTCGGGCCGTGGTCTTCTTCCGACCCGTGGTCTTCTTCCGACCAGTCGTCTTCCTCCGGGCTGTGGTCTTCCTGCGGCCCGTGGTCTTCCGACGGGCGGTGGTCTTCCTGCGGCCCGTGGTCTTCCTGCGGCCCGTGGTCTTCCTCCGG